>JAZORV010000089.1:0-4328 GCA_045656785.1 Acutalibacteraceae bacterium
CGAGAGCAGTAACTTTAAAGAGGTTAATTATTATTACGATAAAATAATGGCTAAGGTTTATGAGGAATACGTTGCCGAAAACCCCGATTATACGGAGGAAATGTGGCTCGAGCATATTGATTTATATAAGGATGAATCCGAAGAGGCAATACCTCTCAAGCGCTCGAAAAAATCCAAGAAACGCAAAACTCAAGAGGAAGAATAAAAAAGAAAAGAGCTTTCGATTCCCTGAAAATGGGGCGAAAGCTCTTTTTTTATCTTACTATTACTGCTTCAATTCCTAAAATATCAGCAATTTTCTTTATTGTGTCTGCATGGTGTCCAACACCGAGAGCGTAGTGGTGAGTCGGACCTTCCATAACCCATTTTTTAATAAAGGTTCTGGTATCGGGTTCGAAAACACCTCTTGTGTTGGTGTTGCCGGTCGGGGGGATAGCGCCTTCCTGAGAAGTGCCCTCGCCGATAACAAACTTGAAGCTGCCATCGCGCTTTTGGGTGATGCCAAGCATTGTGATTGGGCCTTCCTTTAGCTTAAATTCAACCGAAGCGCCGTGTCCCGGTTTTCCGTGATATTTAAGAAGGCTTCTGAGAATCGGCTTGCCTTGAGCAACTCTCATATGATGGGGTCCATCGTGGCCAACAAGGATGTAATTACCCTTGAATCCGAAGGGATGGAATTCAGCGAAGGAGCCTCCGATATCGAGCCTATCCATAATAAGCATGGCGATGCAGGTTTTTATATCATATTCTCCGCACATGGGGATTCCTTGGGCGTTGAGAATTGAGTTTCCAACGATGAATGAAGAAGCGACTTTTCTCTGCATTGTTCCTTCTCTGCCTTCATAGTAGTAAGCAAGACCGGTGAGCTTGAATTTTTCAACGAGTCTGTCAAGCGCGGCGGCAGTTTTTGCGGCTTCATAAAGATCCTCGTCGGTAACCTTAACCGTAACGGGGTCGCTAACGGGATTAGGCATATCAAATTCAGCCTTGATAATTTCGGTTTTTTCTGCGATTTCTTCATCGGTAACCGCTTCGTAAGCCTCTATCGCATCCTCAATTTCAAGAAGGGGAACGTGGCATCCGAAGGCGGAAGAAATAGCGGTCGGATCTGCATGCATGTCATACATTGCTTCCATAACGTGGCCCATAAGACCCATTCTGGCGCCTTTAAGGTCGTGAAGAACCTTTGCGATGTTGCACCATTCAGCGAGTTCCGCTTTAACAATTTCATCATCATAAAGAGTTCCGATAACAACGTCATAAATTTTTCTGTTGAGGCGCTCTGCAACGCCGATAAATTCAGGAACGGAGCAGATTGCGTCGTTTTCAAGCTGCATGTGAGTACAAGCGCGGCTGTAATCCATTTCGCTAAGGGGCTGAACCGCAAGCAGAATCATAGGAACCCCAACGTCTCGTATAATAGGAGCAAAAACAGAGGATGTTGCATAGGTTGCCATGTTGCAGATAATGAGGTCAAGACCATCGCCCCTCATTTTGTCGAGCGCGTCATAAGCCTTGATGCTGGAATCAATCATACCATAATCGATAACCTCAACGTCGTTGGCTTCAACGAGCTTAACGGCATCCTTATGATAACCATTGATGCTCTCCTCGAGGCCTTCGAATTGAGCCCAATATGTATCGTGAGCAACCGCAAACATACCGATTTTTGCATTTCTTTTGTTTTTTCTTTCGATCATCGCTAATAAACCTCCAAGGGACCTTAATATATGTAAAAAACACTCTCGATTTTATATAATAACAAATAAGCAAAAAAATTGCAACACAAAATACTAAAAATCCGAAAAATGCGATATTTTGTTCGCGTTTTTCGGATTTTTTTCTTTTAGCCTATAAGCTCTTTCTCTATGATAGAAAGTCTATTAAATTTTGAAACTCTTTCGCTTCTTGCGGGCGCGCCTGTTTTTATCTGTCCCGAGTTTACAGCTACCGAAAGGTCGGCTATAAAGCTATCTTCTGTTTCACCCGAACGATGGGAAATAATAGTGTTGAAACCGTTTTGTTTGGCAACGTCGATAACCTCAAGGGTTTCAGAAAGCGTTCCTATCTGATTCGGCTTTATTAGAATCGCGTTTGCCATCCCTTCGTTTATTCCCATCGAGAGCCTTTCGCGATTGGTAACGAAAAGGTCATCTCCAACGAGTTGGATTTTGTCCGTGTGGGCATTGGTAAGCATTTTCCACCCTTCGTAATCCTCTTCACCGAGTCCGTCCTCAATAGAAATAATTGGGAATTTTGAGGTTAGCTTCAAAATATAGTCGATAAGATTTTCCGAGCTTAAAATAACATTTCTCTTCGGCAGATGATAAGCCCCGTTTTTATACCATTCGCTCGAAGCAATATCGAGGGCTATTGCAACCTTATCTTTGGTGTATCCTGCCTTTGCTATCGCCTCGCATAAAAGCTCTAAAGCTTCCTCATCGCTCGAAAGATTCGGCGCAAATCCACCTTCATCTCCAACACCTGAAAATAGACCTCTCTTTTTCAAAATTTCCCCCAAAGCGTGGTAGATTTCGGTGCCTATTCTGAGAGCTTCCGAGAAGCTTTCAGCACCCTTTGGCATTATCATAAACTCTTGAATATCGATGTTGTTTTTAGCATGGGCGCCGCCGTTTAAAACGTTCATCATCGGTATTGGAGTTCTAATTGCCTGCGCTCCTCCGAGATATCTGTAAAGCGGGATGGATAGGGCGTTTGCAGCAGCTTTTGCTACCGCTATTGAAACGCATAAAACAGCATTTGCTCCGAGGTTTGATTTGTTTTTTGTTCCATCGAGTGAGGTGAGCGTTTTATCGATAAAATGCTGATTAAAAGGGGAGAGACCCAAAAGCGCGGGGGCGATGGTTTCGTTGATGTTTTGCACCGCCTTCAAAACACCCTTTCCCTTGTATCTCGTTTCATCTTTATCGCAAAGCTCGTGCGCTTCGAAAATGCCGGGTGAAGCGCCCGAAGGTGAGATAGCAAACCCTACTGCACCTCCCGAAAGCGTGACCCTTGCGGCAGGGGTGGGATTGCCTCTTGAATCGAGAAGCTCAAAGCCCTCAATTTTTTTGATGGTATCATTCATAATATAAGCCTCCTTTTTTTGTTCATATAATAGTTTTTCAAAAATTCAGGAGAATATACCATTTTTTTCTTGACAAGCGATTTTCAGAGTGGTATAATCGTGTCGACAAATGAAACAAGGGGTGCTGTTCGCTCGAGAGAACGGCTGAGAGAATTTTTTTAATTCAACCCTCTAAACCTGAAACGGATAATGCCGGCGTAGGAATGTTTTTATAACTTTTTAGTGTCATTTTCGGCACCCTGTTCCTACAATTCGGCTCAGGGTGTCTTTTTTTGTCGAAGATATCACACTGAGAAGGATTGATCAAAATGAAAAAAACTAACGTAATTTGGCTTTGTGAAAGCGCGGTAATGATAGCGCTTTCAACGGTTCTGAGCCTGTTCGCGGTTATCAAGATGCCTTATGGCGGAAGCGTAACTGCGTTCAGCATGGTTCCACCTTTGCTTATAGCTTATCGCTATGGAGTTGCAAAGGGCTTGGCAACAGGCTTTATTCATGGGCTTTTGCAGATGTTTTTAGGGCTTTCGGACGTAAGCTATGCTTTTGGTATTTCTGCCGCAGCGGGAATTGCTGTAATATTGCTCGATTATATCGTTGCGTTCAGCGTTTTAGGGCTTGGAGGCGCGTTTAGAAAAGCCTTTAAAACTCAGGGCTCAGCGGTGCTTTCGGGCGCCTTGCTTGTCTGCATTTTGAGATTTGTTTGCCATGTTATTTCAGGCTGCACAGTTTGGGCGGGCGTTTCTATTCCCGATGCCGAGGGATTTATCTATTCCCTTGTCTATAACTCTGCTTATATGATACCCGAAACCTTCGTAACCCTTGCGGGCGCCTGGTATGTTTCCCGCATAATTGATATGAGAGGACAAACCCTTTCGAGAAATCGTGAGGGAGTAATAGGGAACGATATTTTTTCTGTTCTTGGAGTTGCATTGATTCTGGGCGCAGTTCTCTTTGACGCTCTTTCTTTGTTTTCGAGCATCCAAACGGAGGCAGGATATGATATAACAAACGTTGCAAATGCGGATTTTGTTACAATCGGAATTGTATCAGCGGCTTGCTTGATAGTCGGTGCGGTGCTCATTGTTATAGGAAAAAAGAGAAAAGTATGTTAAAAAATTAACATATTCACCTCGTTAAACGCCCAATAATTTGTGTTATTTGGATAAAATAATAAAAAATCTAATGTTATGCTTGCATTTTGCGAAAAAATGGGTTAAAATATAAAAGCAAAAAATTTTTG
>JAZORV010000090.1:0-3645 GCA_045656785.1 Acutalibacteraceae bacterium
AACCATTTTTATCATATTTTATATCAACTGCTTCATCAACATTTTCATCAAGCCTTGCATCGCGAGCAAGAACTAATGGTCCTCGTTTTAATGCGATATGATATTTAGCATCTTCAGATTCGAAAACCTCTCTGGGCGTCATTCCCTTTTCCCAATCGATAAGATCAATAGTTATAAAATCATGCGGATTAGAGGGCGGCAAAATAATTTTTGTTCTCATATCCAATGAAAGCGTAATTTTGTCCCCGTTTTTCCATAATCTATTGATTTTTGTATAGCCTGAAGTAGTTAATACGTTATCATTGTTAACAAAAAGCTCAGTTTTTTCGCTCCAAGAAGGGATTCTTATATCAATATCAAACTGCTCTTCTTTTTCTAACGATATAAAAATCTCAACCTTGCCATCTGCAGGATAATTAGTTGCAAAATTGAAAGAAACTTCTTGTCCGGAAGGAGCGAAAGCTAATGTTTTTCCATTTATGAAAAGATTAATTGAAATTCCGTTTTTATTGAGCATTGTCGAAAGCTTATGAACCATTCCGATACCTGCGGATCCAATGCAAGCGCAACATCCATAATAATGATTATCAGGCATCAAACAAAGGCCGCCAACTCCTCTTCCTCTAATATTGGGAAGCAAGGATGAATAACTATCGAAAGGAAGGGGCTCTATAATTGCTTCGGGATATTGCTCTTTTATCTTTTCATTAACAATCTTTTCTGTGTTAACTGAGCCTAAATATGCATTATATAAAGATTGTTCAAAATATTCAGCAAACTGAGAATCTCCCGTTATGCAAAGCAACTGCAAGCAAAATTTCATCCACGTAACCGTAACACATGTTTCCTGCATTATGCCTTGATATTCCGTATCAGTTTGTCTTGCGGCGGCGTGGTCGAAAAGTTCATGAGTGCAACCAGCAGAGCCAATTATTGTAATTTCGGTTTCAGCAACACGTCTCGCAAAGTTTATAACTGCCTCTTTATATTTTTCAATGCCGGTTATTCTATAGAATTCGAGCAAACCTTCAAAACAAGAAATCATTTCATAGGCTTTAGTTATAGGATATTGATATGGCTCAATTTTATTTTGATAAGCTAATTCAAATATATTCTCAATCCTCGTTCCGCCGCACGAAACGATATACTCTGCAAATTCGAAATATTTTTGTTCGTTTGTTAGCATATAAAGGCGAACTACAGGCTCTAAAATAGAAGATGAATTCAATCCGCACCAAAAATCAGAAGTTTTTGTAATGGAAATTTTATTATCTTCTTTTCCAATTTTAGAGATAATATAATCTAGCTGCGATTTCATCGAATCAATGATTTTCTCATTCAAAGTTTCCTCATCATTTATTTCAATGAAATATTGCATGCCGAGAAGCACATATTTTCTGCACCACATATCCCAACCATTAAATTCGGTTTCCTTTGTGTAGGCGCTGATTCTTCCTTCAGAATCAATTGCTGAAAGCATATCATTAACCGAACTTTTCAATATTTCAAAAAGCTTCGGGTTTTTATTATAAGAATAAACAAAGCAAGCGCCACGCATCATTTTTCCCCAATATTCGCCACGCCATCTATTATCTTTCGAATCAGATTTTATCTTAAACTGCTCAACAAAACGCGCCCAAGTTTCCGAATCGAGCAACTGAAAATCCTCTATAAATCTTAGGGAATCATCTAATAAACCTGAAAATTTATATAATGATTTTTCGCTAATAAAAAGAGAATCTGTTTTTATTCTTTTTTCATTAACCGAGCCTTTTTTATATAGATTAATTAAAGCATTATTCATAGCGCTTCTCCCCTTCTTAATGCAAACTTTAAAAGTGTTGTATACGAAACAAAATTCATAATTAAATTATATATACAGTTTTAGTTTTTGTCAATAAATCAAAAAAAGATTTATTAAAAACAATAAACTTAATTATTATCCAACACCATAGTTGCATACAACGTATTCGTCCACCCGAAATCGCGAATAGCACACATCCAAACAGAATCATCTGAAGGTTTTAAACAAATGGCTTTTCTCGCTAATTCAGATGGCGACCTTCGGGCTTCACAATCGAAAAACTCATATATAACGCCATCTTTATGATACCAATACTCAATCTGTTGTAATGTTTTTTCTCGCAAACTGTTTGCAAGATCATTAAATCCATATTCACGCAAACCAAGGATTATAAAATAATTGAAATTTATCCAAACCGGGCCACGCCACATATCACTACCATACGTTGAGTCCTGTTTTGAAATAGTTGGAACTCCAAAAGCTGTTCCGAAAGTTTCTGGATTTTCCAAATCATCAACTAAGCGAGCCGCTTGCTCCTCACTGCAAACGCCGGCAAACAAGGGCAAAAACGATGTTACGGCACTAACCTTTTTTAGTTCACCACTTTGGAGCTCTCTATCATAATATCTGCCGTCCTCATCGCAAAATAAAAGCTCATTTATTTTATCTTTGATTTCTCGATACTTATTGTCATAAAAGGCTTCTTTATCACTCTTTCCTAATGCTTTGGATAAACGCTTCATAGCGCGATATTCATTAGCAATAAAGCAAGAAAAATCAATGGCATCCATAGGTTTAACATCATCGAAACGAGGAGAATTATCGCAACCACTTTCTCCGCAAAGGCAATTTATTTCATCGACTTCCAAAAACCATTCTAACAACCCGTTGCCATCTTCATCGCGATGCTGAACATCCCAATTCAAATATTTTTCCAATTTATCAAAATAAGCCTTAGCAAAATCGATTTTTCCGCTTCTGCGATATAATTCATAAACTCCCCAAGCTAAAATCGGCGGTTGAGTATGAATATATTCGCCTCCCGGCCAAAACATATGAGGGATAAAACCGTCATCGGGCTGAACATCAAAAACACTCGCTATGCTATCATAAGCCAACTGCGGATCAATATGATAATTTCCAAAAGCATGAAAAACAGAATCCCAAAGCCAACATCTGCGGTGCGGAAGTTTATCGGGAGTTGTCCACCTCTGATTAAAAGGAGCTTCGGCAGTATAGACTTGACTCTTCATAACAGAAAATGATTTTGCAAGAGTTCGGTTCCTCTCTTCGCTTACATTCGGCAAAACAGGAACGCAATCAAAATATGCTAATTTTTCTTCAATAAGAGAATCAATATCCGTTTCTAATCCCGAAAATGCCTGTTGCTCCGCTAAATTAAGATCTTTAGCACGGCTTAAAGAAAACACCAATCTATCGCCTTTTGCCTGCTTTACAAATGCATAGCAACCATCGTTACCTTTGAATGCAATTCCGTTTTCAAGATTTTCTTGTTCTAACAAATCGCCATGACATATCGGAATTATTTGCTCGTTTTTTCCAAAGCCAACGATAGTATTTTCATTAACAAATAAAAAGCCAAAGGCGTCGCTATCATTTGTTTTTCCTAAAATTATATCAGAAGCTACAACAGAAAAATCATATTTTTCAACATTTTTCCATCTTAAATATAGAATTATCGCTTCATAATCAAGAGCCATACCAACTCTCTGAGCTAACAAATTGCCGCACATACTGTTATCAAAAGTTGCGACACCATCTAAGCCGGAATAAGAAAAAATAGCTCCTCTTCCCCATATATTAGGATATATTTTCTTCAT
>JAZORV010000091.1:0-6172 GCA_045656785.1 Acutalibacteraceae bacterium
TATAAACAAATTAATCTAACAGTAACTTATGCCGAGCCGACGGGGGCAAGATTCTATTTCCACGAAAGCCCGATATATGTTAATACATACTACAATGTTTATAAAGCAATCGAGCCCGCCGGCGCATATCAAGGCTATTCTGTTGTATGGAATAAATTCAGAGGCCCCGGAAATATACAAGACGGTTATTTTTATTCCGAATATGACGGAACAACCGAAATGATTTATTATATTGTTGATTCTTCGGGAACAACACTATTTTCCGGTTCGTTTAATGTAACCGCAAGAACAAAACCGGTTGAAGCAATAACCCTTGATAAGGAAGATGTCGTTTTATATGAAACAGGAATTAATAATAATGCGAGGTTAAACGTAACAATAACCCCCACCGAAGCAATTCAAGAGGTTGTTTGGACTTCGAGCAACGAAAATGTTGTAACCGTTAGCACTGGCGGACATATTACAGCGCAAAATCCGGGCAAGGCAATAATAAAGGTTGCCTCTGCTACTAATAGTAATTTGAAAGCTACTTGCACGGTAACGGTTTTATCTAATGATAAGGCAAACGGAGTAGTTAGCGGAAGAACTTATTGGATTGAGAATTACAGTTTAAATACTTCAGGGGATAAGCGTTATGCGATAAAACCCAATTCAGACGATAGTTCAGTATTTGGTCTACATCCTTATTGTAGAGACACCTCGCTTTTTAGAATACATTATGTTGCAAATGGATCGTATAGAATTGTTTCAACTACCGAAGATAAAGCTTTAGCATTAATAGAGGATAGCAATGATAATGTGTCGCTTCAATTTGTTGAAAACCAAAATTTGACTGAAGCAAGATGGAAGTTTTTGCAGAATAGTAATGGGTATTTTATATGTAACGAAAAATACCCCAATCTGAGTTTGCAAGGTGAAATTGGTGATTCTGCTGAAAGTGCTACGATTACTGTTGGCAACGAATTTCAAACATGGCAACTTAAAACTGCAATAACGGGAATGGAATTTAAAAATGAGGTAATGACTATACTAAAAGGATCAGTTTCAAGATTACCTATATCGATTATTCCGGAAGATTATGATGAAGAACTTCAGTGGACAGTATTAGATCGGATAGGATCGGATGCTAAAATTGTATCTATGGATTCTGAGGGTATGTTACATGCCAAAGAAACAGGTTTTGTGGATATTGGAGTTTCAAATTACTTTGACTCGTTGTACAAAGAATGTTGTATACATATAGAAGATTATCCTGAAAAATTAATTTTAAACAAAAACAAGACGACTATTTTTGTAGGTGAATCGGAGTCTTTGGTTGCGAGCTTTGGTGATTATATTGGGCAACTGTACAAAACAGTTTGGTCATCTAGTGATAACAGCATTGCTACAGTTCGCGGAGGAAAAATTTTTGCCAAATCGGCAGGAACGGTTACCATAACCGCAACTTCTAGGCATTTAAAAGCATCTTGCAGGGTAACGATTAAAGATCCTTCTTTAAAACCAGATGTATCTCCTGTGGATGGTGCTATCTATCGTATTCAAAATGCAAAAAGCGATAAGGTTCTTGAAGTTCCAAATGAGGCAACTTCTGAGAACACAATATTATCTCAATCAACGCGAAATAATCATCATGTATATCAGAAATTTAAGATATCGTTAACAAAAAGAGGGTATAAGATTGCGCCGATGCATACAACCGGAAAAATTGTCGCATTGAATAATGATAATCAGGTAGTAATAATAAACGAAAAGAAAACTCAGCTAAATAATGAAAGTCAAAAATATTGGGCAATAACTTCTGTTGGCGGTGAATGCTATTATATTTCCAATATAGCTACTGGAAAACGACTAACTATGGCAGGGCAATTAGCTAATGGAGCAACGGTGGAATGCACTTCTGTTAAATCTGGATCTAAATGGAATTTGAAAGCCTACGAGGTCACTTTTGATAATCTTTATGACGAAGGAATGTTGAAGCGGTGGGCGAATCTTGATGGCAATGCAGATAGAGACGAGATTTCAGCTACGATTGAAAACTATATGCAAATTGCAACGGAGTTTTTCTACGACTTTTCTCCGGAAAGTCATGTTATGATAAAGTATAATAGCAGATATATATATTCTTGTTTGGATCAATGCGATTCTGAAATCATATCGCCGGATGGCGTGTTAGGCAACAACTGCGATCATATTCCTATGTGCAAAGAGGCGGACTTTATAGAAGCATGGTTAGATAATAGAGTGGGATATGATTTCGCGAACGGAATTGTTCCCATTCTTTGGACTGGACATAGTGCAGAAGAAAGTGGAGTCACACATAAAGATTATGGTTGGACTGCCGTAGACAAAACTTCAATTGTAATGGTAAGTACTGGCTGTGAATATAAGTTATCTACAGGAGATAAATTAGGTAAATTTGCTAATAATCCAAGAGTATTAGCCACGCTTTTGCACGAAATGGGGCATTTATTTAACACAATAGATACTTATTGCACTCAAGATGGGCCTTGTGTAAATGAAAATTGCGGATTTCATCGTTCTGAGCAGAATGGATATGAGGATCTTTGTTTAATGGGTAATGATGATGGGCAAAATGAAATAGCAAATGAAATATTTGATGGTAATATTGAAAATGCTTTTTGCCCAAAATGCAGAAAAACAATCGAAGATTATTTGCTACAAAATTACTAAGGAGCGTGATGAAATGAAGAAAATCAGCTTGTTTATTTGCTTGATTATTGTGCTTAATGTTTTTTCAGCTTGTGGCGAGAATAATAAAGATGAAAGTAAAGCTACAAGTGAAAAAGCGAACTCATCCAAAACATCTGTATCAAACGTAGTTTCCGAGAGTTCTTCAAAAGAAACCGCCACATCAAGCGATACAAGCAAAGAAACATCTTCGTCCGATAATGATAGCGAGGCTTCATCTGTCTTGGAATCGGATATAAATTCTTCTAAAGACAGTCATTCTTCAAGGTTTGTTGAACCCTCACCACCAGACACAGGAAAACATTTTTCGGCTTCTGAATTTATAGAATTTGTGAAAACACCCTTTGATTCTCAACCTGAGGTTAATAAAAAAATATATAGCAATTTTTTGGCAGGGAAGAAAATTATCACACGATTTATGTTCATTAAAGCGTTAAAGGGATATGAAATATATGCCGTGGATCCCAATCCTTTATTTGAAGGTTATAGTCGGCTTGGCAGTTATCGTGTTTATTTGCGCAGAAAAAGCTCCCAAAAGGAAGACTACGATTGCGTGGAGGAAAAATTTAATATTGGAATATATTACGACAAAACCGAAAGGCCTGTTACGTGGAAGCTGAAGCCGATTACCGGATATACTATTTTGGAATTTGACAAAAAGAAACATGACAAGTGGGGAGAGTATTATATAAGCAAAAAAGGGGACGTATTATTATTCAAGCGTGATGATTTTGTGTTTTGCATTTCGAATAAGCTTGGTCAAACAAAAAGCGCATTCCAAAAGGAATGGCTAAATGCTTTCGATACGAAATACATATCAAAACCATACGAAATCCCGCTAAATACATCATCAGAAACCTCTGCGACTGAAAGCTCTTCCGAAATCATATCTTCTTTGGAAAATAACTCTTCCGAAACGCAATCATCCGATATATCGTCGGAAAACGCATCTTCCCAAAACACTACGTCAAGCGAGGAAACCTCAACTCAATAATTAAATTCAAAACAGCGCTCTTCGGGGCGCTGTTTTTATATAAAAAGATATTTTTTAAACCTTGAAAAGCAGGAGAGGGCGTGGTAAAATTAGATTAATGAAAATCCAAAAAAGGGGAATTGAAAAATGGATAAAAGCAAAATCAAAATTATGGGAAGATATTGGGAAGAAGCCGATGGCTCGATAAAATTTATGACCGCTTGCGGAGGTTTTCAGTTTAATGCCGAATGTGAGGGCGAGGTTAAGATAAAGATAAATATTCATAATATCCCGATATTCAGCGCCTATTTTATGGTGCTTATAAATGGCGAAGAAAAGGAAATATCCTATGGCGAAACGGGCGAGGTTTGGCTAACGCTCGCGGTTAATCTGCCCAAAGGAAAATATCTTTTTGAGGTTTATGAAACGCAGGGGCAGAGATTTTCCCTTTGCGATATCGAGCTTTGCGGCGAAATTTTGCCGCCCCCCGAAAATAAGAAGCTCTTTATCGAAACGATAGGCGATTCTATCGCCGCGGGCGCCGATAATATGGGGCTTCCCGGAAGAATCTATAACGAGGACAGAACCCAGAACGCATACAGAACCTATGCCACTCGCGTTGCCCTCGCCTTCGATGCCGATTGGACCAATTTCGCGATGGGCGGATGCTCTTGCTCGGAGCGAACCGATATTCAAAGGCCGAGCGTTCCTTCTGCCTATCCCTTTATTTCCTCCGGCTTGCACGAGCCTTATGATTTCAAGAGAAAGCCTGACCTTATTCATATAAACCTCGGAACGAACGATTGGTTTTTCCTCGAGAAATGCTATGAAGATTATGATGAAAAGAAGGCGATTTACAAAGCCGCCCTCGAGAAATTCACAAAGCTTATTTTCGAGCTGAACGGCGAGGTGCCCATCCTTTATTCCCTGGGCTTTATGACCCCCGAATGTTATCTTAACGATGCGATGAAGGAGCTGAGCGAGCAGTTCTCTGCCGCAGGGCATACCGTGAAATATTTGAAAATACCTCAGATGCAAAACGGAGCCAACGGACACCCGAGCTGCGAAGATAACCGCATCGGCGCCGAAATGATGATAGATTTTATTAAGGAAAATAATCTGCTTTAAAATATCGAACCCTTCCCCGAAGAAGACCTAAGCCCCTTCTTGGGGCACCCTCCGTAAGGAATGGGCCCCTGTTATATTCACAAGGATTTGTTGCATCTATTGAAATTATGTAAAAATTCTGTTATAATAGTCATAGTTCTTATTATTGTCAAGTGATGGAAGGTATGCGTTTTGAAAGTATTTAATAGAATTAAAAAGATGAGTGTTTATATTTGCCTTTTACTAATTGCAATATCTCTTTCAGCGTGTGAAATACCAGAAGACAAAGTTCTAATTTCTTTGGGAGAATATAAGAATAATGTTTATTATTCAGAAGGAGTTTTTCAGGACTTTACTGATTACGCCAAATATTATTATGATAACGTAAACTTTGCAGGTAACACTTATTTTACAAAAATCAATGAATCTGACTTGGCTAAAATAAATGAACATCTTGACGATTTTGAATCTTGGATTGAAACTTACAAAGAAAATGATGATTCACTTGAAATCGTTGTGAATTATGATTTTGACAGAGCTAAAATTGATAAAAATGACTACATCTACATTGATTCGGAGAAGTTAATTACTACATGGGATGATGGCACAACCACTACTGATTTTGCAAGTTATGATATTTACTTTTTCGATGTGCAAACTCAAATTCTTTATTACTTCCATAACAACATATAGCGTTTAATTCAAATTCTTTGAGACGGTATTATTCAAAGTATGTAACCCACTATGACACTTTCAATTTTTGAAAGTGTCATTTTTTATAAAAGAACAAGGGAGACAACTTCTTTACGAAGTGTCTCCCTTCGGGGATTATTTTTTTTACTGCCTTTTTGCGACAAATTTTGATAGACTATATATAGTAAAATAATATAATATATAGTCTAAAATCTACTAACGATAATTGTAAAATGTTATCGTAGGAGGGATGCTTTGTGAATATAACAGAGGCGGTCAAAAGAAGATTTGAGGAGCTTTGCTTTAAGAAAAACATAAATTTCTGCAAATTGGCAACCCTTTCGGGCGTGCCTTATACAACCGTTAAATCTATATTTTATAACCAAAGCAAAAATCCCGGCATCGCAACTATAAAGAAGCTCTGCGATGGGCTTGAAATATCGATAACCGAATTTTTTAACACGGAATATTTTAAGAATTTAGAGCAGGAAATAAAATAAATCCCCCCCGAAGAAGCCAAGCCTTCTTTTTGCGCTGCTCACATTAATCAAAAAAACCACGCTTTCGGAACGTACTCTTAAGGACAAATTGGTTTTGGAACGAAAATTTGCCATCTATCATCGCCTCAAACTTTGAAATACACAAAGTATTTCTGCAGTTTATCGGCTTCGATATAAGAACAAATTTTTA
>JAZORV010000092.1:0-4205 GCA_045656785.1 Acutalibacteraceae bacterium
AAGATTTGATTAATGATTTAAAAGCCGAGGTTGATAATTTATTACCGCTGAAGCTTCAAAATAATACATATTAAATGTATAAAAAGGAGTTATGAATATGGCTAAGCTAACTTTTAAAACTGACAACTGCAAAGGCTGCGGGCTCTGTGTTGACGCTTGCCCCAAAAAGCTTTTGCAATTAGCAGATGACAAAATCAACAAGAAAGGTCATCATCCTGCTGAGATCACAGATCAAGAAGCATGCGTTGGATGCGCCGCTTGCGCGATGATGTGCCCTGATTGCATTATTAAGGTTGAAAGGTGAGTGAAGAAAAATGGCAGATAAAGTTTTGATGAAAGGCAATGAAGCTATTGCTGAAGCTGCTATTATCGCAGGTTGCCGCCATTATTTTGGTTATCCTATAACCCCTCAAACCGAAATTGCCGCATACATGGCTAAAAAGATGCCTAAAATTGGCGGAACGTTCCTTCAGGCAGAAAGCGAAATTGCTGCTATAAATATGGTTTATGGTGTTGCTTCTGCAGGAAAAAGAGTTATGACATCTTCTTCCAGCCCGGGAATTTCTTTGAAGGCAGAGGGACTTTCTTATCTTGCGGGATCTGATCTTCCTTCATTGATAGTAAACGTTCAAAGAGGCGGCCCGGGTCTTGGCGGAATTCAGCCTAGTCAGTCTGATTATTTTCAGGCAACTCGCGGCGGTGGACACGGCGACTATCATATGATAGTTTTAGCTCCTGCTTCTGTTCAAGAAATGGCAGACCTCACCGTTAAGGGCTTTGAATTAGCTGATAAATACAGAATGACATCTATGATTCTCGCTGATGGAACAATGGGACAGATGATGGAACCCGTTGAGCTTAATTTTGACGTTAAACCGGCTCCGGAAAAGCCTTGGGCAACAAACGGAACAAAGCTTCAGAGATTTCATAATATCACAAATTCTTTGTCTCTTGTTCCCGAAGAACTTGAAGAACTTAATTTCAAGAGATATGAAAAATATGCCGAAATTCAAGAGAATGAGGCAATGTATGAAGAATATATGATGGATGATGCAGAAATCTGCGTTGTTGCATTTGGTATTGCTTCGAGAGTTTCTAAGAATGCTGTTAACGAAGCCAGAGCTAAGGGCATTAAGGTTGGTCTTATAAGACCCATCACCCTTTGGCCTTTCCCTGTGAAACCTATAAGAGTTGCTGCAGATAAAGTTAAAGCTTTCGTTTCTGTTGAGCTTTCTATGGGTCAAATGATTGAGGATGTAAAGTTGGCTTCGGAATGCAAGGTTCCTGTTAGCCTTTGTAATAGAGCGGGCGGAATGATTCCTTCTCCCGAACAAGTTTTAGAAGCTATCGAAAAAGCTGATAAGGAGGTATAAAATAATGGCTGTTGTTTTTGAAAAACCGCACGCACTTGCGGATATACCTTTTCATTATTGCCCCGGTTGCACCCATGGCATAATTCATCGACTTGTTGCTGAAGCTATCGATGAATTAGGCATCGAAGGTAAAACCATCGGTATTGCGCCTGTTGGTTGCTCGGTTATGGCATATAACTATTTTAATTGTGATATGATCGAAGCTGCTCATGGCAGAGCGCCTGCTGTTGCAACGGGTGTTAAGAGAGCTGATCCCGAAAACCACATTGTATTTACATATCAGGGCGATGGAGACCTTGCTTCGATTGGTATGGCTGAAACAGTTCATGCCGCAGCAAGAAATGAAAATATTACAGTTATTTTCGTTAATAACGCTATTTACGGTATGACCGGCGGTCAGATGGCTCCTACCTCTTTGGTTGGTCAGGTTACTCAGACCTCTCCTTATGGCAGAGACGAAAAACATTGCGGATTCCCCATAAGAGTTTGTGAACTTCTTTCGGAGCTTGAAGGACCTGAGTACCTCGAGAGAGTTACAGTTAACAGCGTTAAAAATATCAGAAATGCTAAAAAAGCCATTAAAAAGGCTTTCCAAAATCAGATCGAAGGAAAAGGATTTTCTTTGGTTGAGGTTGTTTCAACCTGTCCTACAAACTGGGGAATGACTCCTCAGCAGGCTCTTAAATGGGTTGATGAAAAAATGCTTCCTTATTATCCTCTTGGCGTTTATAAGGATAGAACAAATCAAAAGGAGGCAGAAAAATAATGAGTACAACACAATTTTTGCTTTCCGGTTTTGGCGGACAAGGTATTCTTTTCGCTGGTAAATTCTTGGCTTACAAAGGCCTTACCGATGATAGGCAGGTTAGCTGGCTTCCTTCTTATGGCCCTGAAATGCGCGGCGGTACTGCTAGCTGCGGAATCATTTTAAGCGATGAGCCTGTTGGTTCTCCGATCGTTGCATCTCCTGATGTTTTGGTTGCGATGAATCTTCCTTCTTTTGATAGATACGAAGGCTCGGTTGTAAAGGGTGGTAAAATTTTCATTGATTCGACCCTTATCGAAAGAGCGCCTGCTCGCGAAGATGTTGAGGTTTTTGCAATCCCTGCGACGCAACTCGCAAACGACAACGGATTCCCGACCCTTGCTAATATGATTATTATGGGAAAAATCCTTTCAGTTCTTGGCCAATTTGATGAAGATAGCATGAGAGCTACTTTATCAAAGGTTATCTCTGCTAAACGCGCAGATATGCTTGAAACTAATCTTAAAGCATTGAGAATCGGCGCGGAATATAAATAATATAGGGGGATTCTAAAATGGAAATTTCTATAACTAAAGCTGCGGTTTTAAAAGAAAAACCTGATAGCAGCACTCTCGGATTTGGTAAAATTTTCACAGACCATATGTTTATGATGGATTTCTCAAAAGAGCTTGGCTGGCATGATGCAAGAATAGTTCCTTTTGAGAACATCTCCCTTCATCCTGCATCAACAGTTTTGCATTATGGTTCTGAGATTTTTGAGGGACTTAAGGCGTATCGCACTGCTGATGGCTCTGTTCAGCTTTTCAGACCTATGGAAAATATCCGTAGAATGAACAATTCTGCTGAGCGTTTGTGCTTACCTCAGATTCCTGAGGACTTAGCGCTTGAGGTTTTAACAAAGTTTGTTGAAATGGAAAAGGATTGGACTCCTTCTGCCGAAGGAACATCCCTTTATCTCAGACCCTTTATGTTTGGAAACGACGAGAGTCTCGGAGTTCACGCTGTTAATAACGCAACTTATATCATCATCGCTTCTCCTGTTGGAAGCTATTATAAAGAGGGTATTAATCCCGTTAAAATTATGATTGAAGATGAGGATGTTCGTGCAGTTCGCGGCGGAACCGGATATGCTAAGTGCGGCGGAAACTATGCTGCCAGCAACAGAGCAGGTGAGAGAGCTGAAAAGAAGGGATATTCTCAGGTTCTTTGGCTTGATGGCGTTGAAAGAAAGTATATCGAAGAAGTTGGCGCTATGAACGTTATGTTCAAAATTAATGGCGAAATTGTAACTCCTATGCTTTCAGGCTCAATTCTTCCCGGTATTACAAGAAAATCTTGCCTTGAAGTTTTAAGAAACGAAGGATATAAGGTTTCTGAAAGGCTCCTCAGCATTGATGAATTAAGTGCTGTTATGGAAAATGGTACTTTAGAAGAAGCTTGGGGTTGCGGAACAGCTGCTGTTGTTTCTCCTATCGGCGAGCTTTGCTACAAAGAAAAGAAGTATACTGTTAATAATGGAGAAATTGGCGAGGTTACTCAGCACCTTTATGATACATTAACCGGTATTCAGTGGGGTAAAATCGAAGATACCTTTGGTTGGACTCATAAAATAGGCTAATTTTTGCTTTTTTCTGTTGACAAATTAAATAATCTGTGGTATTATATATTAAAATTTTAAATGCATTGATGGAATTAATCTTTATTCGATTCATTTTCAGAGAGCCTTCGGTTGGTGTGAGGAGGTATTGGAAAGTAAAGAAGTCTCGTTCCGGAGCAGAATTGCTGAAAGTTCAGTAAGCAATTCCGGCTTGCCCCGTTATCATGGCAGAAAGCTTGTTGGAGCTTTGCAGAGTGGCCGAGTTTTTTCGGCAAACAGGGTGGTACCGCGAAATTATTCGTCCCTGAGATGCTTTTGTTTGCATCTCAGGGCTTATTTGTTTAATTGGGGTAATCCGTTAAGCTTCAATCTTTTTATTTGAAAGGAAAGAAAGTTATGAAAAACATCAAAATCATTGATTCAACTCTTTGCAGAAAGGATAGTTCCTTTAATTTTAAGGAGAAAATTG
>JAZORV010000093.1:0-2008 GCA_045656785.1 Acutalibacteraceae bacterium
GGTTGCCGCTTGCCTGCTCCTCGTTGTAGGGCTTTTCGGCGGAAATTATTACGCGAACAACTGGAAGGTTGATTCCAGAGTTTTCATCGACGTTAACCCCAGCGTTGAAATCACTGCAAACCGCCAGGACAAGGTTCTCGACGTTGACGCCTTAAATGAGGATGCAGATGAAATCATCGACGGCTTAGAGCTTGAGGGAATCGACGTTGAAACAGCGGTCAGCGCGGTTATCGGAAGGCTTTATAAAGCAGGCTATCTTAAAGATAATGCCGAGAATGAGATTCTCGTATCGGTCAGAAATGAAGACAGAGCCCACGCGGCGCTTCTCGAAAAGAACATCAATGCCGAAATTGCCTCATCTTTAAAGGGCGGAAGCGCAAAAGCCACGGTTATTCATCAGCAGGTCAATGCCGACGATAAGGAAATTGCCTTCGCCGAAAAGCATAATATCTCCATCGGAAAAGCCTCCTTCATATTAGGGCTTGTTGAAAAGGATTCTTCCCTTAAAGCTGATGATTTAGCAAAGCTTTCTATCCATAAGCTCGCGCTTTTGGTTTCCGAAAAGAAGCTCGATATCAGCGATTTCGCGGAATACGAAAGAGATGAATCAACAAAGGAAAACGTTGAAGAGATCATCGAAGAAAAGGATGAGGATATAGTTGAAAAACCCTCCAAACCTTCTTCCTCTAAACCTTCTTCCTCTAAACCTGAATCCTCTAAGCCCGCAGTTTCCGAGCCTGCCGTTTCTAAGCCCGTTTCTTCAAATTCCGAGCCTCAAAGCGAGCTTATCTCCCCCGAAAAGGCAACAAAAATCGCTCTTAGTCACGCAGGCGTTAAAAAATCGGATGCGATAGTAAGCAAAGCGAAGCTTGATTATGATGATGGCAGAAGACTTTACGAAGTTGAATTCTACGCGAATAATTACGAATACGACTACGATATAGACGCCCTTTCAGGCGACGTTATCAAATCAAGCAAGGATTATGATAACGACGGTGACGACGCTCCCGTTGTTTCCTCTAAGCCCGCCTCCTCCAAGCCTTCAAGCAACTTTATAAGCCGAGCAGAAGCCGAGAAAATTGCTCTCAAGCATGCAAAATCTCTCGGAGCGAGCGCCAACGTAAGGGTTGTTGAAATCGAAAAGGATGATGGCAAATACGAGCTCGAATTAAGGGATGGAAACAAGGAATACTCCTATGAAATAGGCGCAAAATCGGGCAAGGTTATCGACTATGAGTTTGATTACGAAGACGATCACGATGATTAAAGAAATTGCCAATATTTCTCCTAAAATAAAAGCATAAATCCTAAACGCTAAATATCTGCTCTTTTTTGGGCGGATATTTAGCGTTTTTTATATAGACTTTAGCTTTTGTATGTTGTATAATAGTTTTCGGAGGCGAGAAAAATGAAAATTTATGATATGCATATTCATATGCGCTCCTTTGAAAGCTCTCCCGAAGCTCAGCTGGAAAGAATGGATGAAGCGGGAATTTTCGGAGGCTGCGTTTTTTCAATAAGACCTAAAGAAATGAATCCGAAAACAGGGCTCGATTTCGAAGAAAGACTCAATCAGGTGCTTGATTGGTGCCACCCCTTTCCCGACCGCCTTTTCCCCGTTTTATGGATTCACCCCTTTGAAGAGGATATTATAAACAAGCTTCATATCGCGGCAGACCGAGGCATTCGCGCATTTAAAATAATCTGCAATAATTTCTTTATTTATGAAGAAAAATGCCTTGAGGTGCTTAAAGAAATTGCGAAACTTAATAAGCCCGTTATTTTCCATTCGGGCATCCTCTGGGATGGCGAGGTTTCCTCTAAATATAACCGCCCAATTAATTTTGAAGCGCTTATAAATATTGAGGGCTTGCGCTTCTCTCTTGGCCACTGCTCATGGCCATGGATAGATGAATGCATCGCGCTTTATGGCAAGTTTCAAAACGCTCTCGCCTACAAAAACACTGCTGAAATGTTTTTTGATATAACTCCCGGAACGCCCGAGAAT
>JAZORV010000094.1:0-5033 GCA_045656785.1 Acutalibacteraceae bacterium
GATGCTCACGCTATGACCATCACCTTGCTGACTGATTCTCAGGGCAAAAAGATGGGTAAAACAGCAGGCAATGCAGTTTGGCTTGATGCTAATAAAACAACTCCTTATGAGTTTTATCAATATTGGAGAAACGTTGATGACGCTGACGTTATTAAATGCCTTAAAATGTTGACGTTTTTGCCTCTTGAAACTATCAGAGAGTATGAGAAGCTCGAAGGCAGCGAGCTTAATAAAGCAAAAGAAGTTTTGGGTTATGAATTAACCAAGATGATCCATGGCGAGGAAGAGGCTATCAAGGCGCAAACAACTGCGCGTTCTCTTTTTGGCGGTGGAGCTAATGACGAAAATATGCCTTCTACCGAACTTACAGATGCTGATTTCGTTGATGAAAAAATCGGTATTCTCGATATGATGATTAAGGCAGAGCTTATTCCTTCAAGAGGAGAGGGAAGAAGACTTATTCAGCAAGGCGGTGTTTCCGTTGCTGATAAAAAAGTAACTGACCCGAATCAGACGTTCGATGCATCCGATTTCTCTGATGGCTTAGTTCTCAAAAAGGGCAAAAAGGTATATCATAGATTTACTGTATAATGATTAGGTATAATTTTTTTATTAGAACCAAAAAGCTTATTTGGAACATAATAATTTTCAAAAATATGCTTTAAAATCTGAAGAATTGAAATTCTGATCGAAACTTCTCTGAAATTTTCTTTTGAATAATATTCAGAATAGAATTTTTTAAATAGATTCCAAAGTTCTTCGTCATTGTTTTTTTCAATGAAGCTTCCTGTTGGCATACCAAAGCCGTTTGAAACAATGAAATCGTTTGCAATGATAAGGCTTGTTGCAATGCCGTCTTGCGGGTTTGAATGAGAATGCGGGATTTGCGGATTGATAATATATATTTCTTTTTCTTTAAGAACAACTTCTTTTCCATCAACTAGAAATACACTTTCACCATGTAACATAAAGAGTATTTCGATTTCATCATGCCAGTTCGGCTTTATCATCTGGTCTTTTGAGGATCGATATAAATTAAAGAAATTATAAAAAGGAATTTTATTGTGCATCAAATAGTTTTTCATAAATTAACCCCTTTCTTTATTATAATTTTATCATTTTCTCTTAAATGTTTCGAGTGTGATTCTAAAAATAATCTCGATTAAACCAAATAAACGAGCATTGCATCGATTGAAGTGGAAATGTTCGCATGTTAAACTTTAATAAAATAATTTTAATATTTTAAAGGAGAATGCAATGATGTTTAAACAAACGAAAAAGATTTTAGCTATTTTACTTAGTATTATTCTTGCGTTTAGTGTTGCTCCAACTATTGTTTTATCTGCAACAACAGAAACAAATGTAACAATAAGCGATGTAACAGATTCTGCAATTTTGAATAATTTAAGCGTTAGCGCATCTGTTCCAACAACTCTAAAAACACAAATTGGGACTGATGAATTTGCAGGAAGAAAGGAAAATAACCTTGTCGCAAGAGCCCAAATATTGGGTTTTACTGTCGATCCCGAAGGAAAAACTCCTCTCAAAAAAACTGCAGGTTCAAACAGCGGAAAAGATGTTATTTTAAAGCCTGAAACTTTATCCAACGGAAAAGTTGCATATTTTGATGGCGTTAATACGGAACCCTCTGTATATTTAACAGATGACTATAGAGGTCTTGATAAAAACTATGGTTATTTAACTATCGAATTAGATAGCGTATATAATATTAATGACCTTTATATTTCAACGGGCGCAAGAGGCAGCAAAAACGTTATATATAATTATGAGATTTATATCTCAAGTTCTACAAAAACTTTGTATAACGATGAAAACAAGGTGATTTCTTATCATTATTCCGGTTATTCGGAAGAAGATATTTGGGCAGGAAAAATCAATCAGAACGGCTTGGTTTATGCAGAGGACGGTTCAGTATCTTATGCTGCAGCAGATGCATCAGAATTTATTTTAAATAATGCCGTTAAGGGTCAATATGTTGGCTTCTATTTTAAAGCATTTGGAATGCAGGAGAATTATGAGCGTGTTTTCGAGCTTGGAATTGAAGGTTTGGAAGCTGAGAATCCGCTCAAAGAAGAATATGTTGCATCTGACGTTACAGATGAAGCAACTTTAAGCAACTTAAAAGTTTCGGCAGCTGTTCCAACAACTCTTAAAACTCAGTTCGGCAGATATGCATTTAAATCGAGAAGAAAAAACAATCTTCTAAAGAATGCAACCGAATTCTCTTTGTATAGCGATTCTAAGCTAACAAAAATAATGGCTTATAATGATAAGGATGAATTGGTTTCTCTTAATTTGCAGGCAATGCATGATGAGATTATGTCAACTAATCTCGATGAGAGCACAAGAATAACAGATGATTATAATGCCGTTAAATCAGAGCCGGGATATTTCTTTATCGATTTTGCTGATACACAGTATATCGGGACTTTTTATATTGCAACCAGCGAAAACTGTAAGCATTCTCTTGATGATTATGAATTATACGTTTCTGATAACAAAGAAGATCTCTTCTCGGTTGATAACAGAATTATAGATTTTGTTTTTGATGGATATGTTGAGCTGGATTATTCAACCAAAATTAATAAGGTTGTTGAAACGGATCCTGTATCTCAGAAAACCATTTATCCTTCCGAAGTTCATGAATATAAATTCTCGACACCTGCTATCGGAAGATATGTTGGTATCAAGGCAAATTCATTCGGTGTTGCAAGAGGTAGATTTGTTCGTATTTCCGAAGTTGGATTTGAAAAATTTGAATATTTCCATTTGGATGAATCAAATCTTAATGTCAATTTAAAAATCAATCCTTTAGAGCGCTATTTAAGCGGTGAAAACTATTCTTTTGAAGTATCAATTGAAAATGGCGGTATATTAAATCATTTATATCTTGATGGTGAAGAAATTTTGCCTGATGTAAATGGCGTATATACAATTAAAAACGCAACAAGCGATATGAAGTTGACTGCCGACTTTGAGATTGATACCAAGAAAACTCTTTCGTTGGGCGTTGGCGCAGATGAAACTCAAAGAAATATAACCTGGCATTCAACTTCAAATACAATCGGCAAGGTTCAATATGCTATCAAAAATGGCGATATTTTCCCAGCAACTTATTTTGAATCAGAAGCTGAGATTTCTATTTCTGAAAATGACGTTGGTTACTATATTAATAAAGCGGTTATTTCTAATTTGCATCCAGATACAGAGTATGTTTATAGATTAGTTAATGATAATGTATCTCCGATTTATAGCTTTAAAACAGATCCTGAAGGCGATTTCAGTTTCTTATTTGCCGGAGATCCTCAAGTTGGTGTTAGAAAAGACGACGCCGAGGAATGGGATAAAAACATCACCAAAGCTGCAGCACAGTTCCCAGAAGCTAACCTTTTGGTTACAGCGGGAGACCAGGTTAATGATTGTGAGGAAGCAGAATATGTTTCTTATCTAAATCCCGATGTTATGTCTTCTTATACAAATGCAATAACAGTTGGAAACCATGAGTCTCGCGATATTTCCTTAAAAGAGCATTTTTATGTTCCGAATGATAATATTGATGGTGTTTATTATGGCGTAACAACAGCAGGCGAAAACTTTTGGTATGTTTATAATAACGTTTTGTTCTTGTGCATTAATACAAATAACAAAGATCCATTTGAGCATGAAGCGTTCATAGAAAAAGCGATTGCCGCAAACCCTGATGTTGATTGGACGGTTGTTGTTACCCATATGTGTATATATACTGGCGGAAAATATTTTGATGTGGATTACATGGTATCGCTTCGTGAGGACTTAGTGCCTGTATTTGAGAAATTTGATATCGACGTTGTTCTTACAGGTCATAACCACGTTTACACAAGAACCTACGTTATGAATGGATTTGAACCTGATTCTGCAAATGGCCCTCAATCAAAGGTTGTTGATCCAACAGGTATTGTTTATATAACTGCCAACTCCGCTTCTGGCTCTAAATATTATGATTTAAAACCTGAAACTCCAACAGATCACGTTGCATTAAGATGGCAAGGCAGAAGCCCGTCTATAACGAATGTTGAGGTTACCGAAGGCACGTTTAAAATGACGACATATAACCTTGACAATATGAGTGTAATCGATGAATTTGAGATAGAAAAAACTGTTCCTCATAAGCACAGCCCTGAATATAAAAAAGCCAATGCTGCTTCTTGCAAAAAAGCAGGCAATGTTGAATATTGGGAATGCAGCTCTTGCGAAATGAAATTCAGCGATGCTGATTGTGAAAATGAGATAACTAATGCAACAATACCCAAACTTTCCCATAAAGATAAAACAACAACTGCTAAGGCAACAACGTCCAAGAATGGCAGTATTGTTAAGAAATGTTCAGTTTGTGGTACTGTTTCAAGCACAACAACCATTAAGTATGCTAAAACCTTTAAGATTTCAACATCAAGTTATACTTATTCGGGCAAAGAGAAAAAGCCAACTGTTAAGGTTTATGATTCGGCAGGGAAGTTAATTTCTTCTTCGAATTATACCCTTAGCTATAAGAACAACAAAAACGTTGGCAAGGCGACTGTTACAGTTAAATTCAAGGGCAACTATTCAGGCTCCAAGACCTTGAACTTTACAATCAACCCAAAATCAACTTCGATTTCAAAACTAACAGCAGCCAAAAAGAGTCTCAAGGTTAGCATCAAGAAGCGGTCAAGCCAAGTAACAGGTTACGAGGTTCAGTATTCAACAAGCAAGAAGTTTAGTGGCGCAAAAACAAAGACAATAAAGAGCTACAAAACAACCTCTTTAACCATCAAGTCTTTGAAAGCCAAGAAAACTTACTATGTGAGAGTCCGCACCTACAAAACCGTAGGCGGCAAGAAATACTACTCCGGCTGGTCCTCATACAAATCCAAGAAAACTAAATAATTAAATTGTTTTACGCAACTAAATCAAAAAAATCCATTCTTTCAGGGATGGATTTTTTTATTTTATAAATATATAATATTTTTTTAATTTTACTCTTGTATGATTCG
>JAZORV010000095.1:0-22010 GCA_045656785.1 Acutalibacteraceae bacterium
CCTCAAAAGCACTTGGTGCAATCGGTGAGATCGGTGGCCCACGTTGCTGCAAAAGAGATTCTTACATTGCTATTACCAAGGCGGTTGAATTTGTTAAAGAAAATCTCGGGGTTGAGATGGAGCTTGATGAAATTAAATGCATTCACTCAGCACAGAATAATCAGTGCATTGGTGTGAGGTGTCCGTTTAAATGAAAAAGAAAGTAGCTTTTATTTGCGTGCATAATTCTTGCCGAAGTCAGATTGCCGAGGCGCTTGGCAAACAGCTACGCGGTAATGAGTTTGACTTTTACTCGGCAGGAACGGAAACCAAACCGCAAATAAATCAAGATGCAGTTAGGCTTATGAAAGAATTGTATGGGATTGATATGGAGCAAACTCAATATTCGAAAACCATCAAAGATATTCCAAATCCCGATATAGCGATTTCAATGGGCTGCAACGTTAAATGCCCTTTCATCGGCAGAGCCTTTGATGATAACTGGGGATTAGATGACCCTACCGGAAAATCGGATGAAGAATTTAAAATCATTATCAAAAAAATCGAAGAAAAGATGCTAATGCTCAAAGATAAATTTGAGTGAATTATATTTTATCGAAGAGCTTTGCATTAATGAACTGTGGTTGCATAAAGAAAACGCCCCATCATACGGTGGGGCGTTGATGCATTTTTGCGCAAAAAATCAATATATTATTGATATTGATCTTGGTTTTCAGGCGCTTGTTTCAGCTATTTACTGCGGCGAAGCCATTTATCAACAGCATTGAAAGCAATGTTTTTAAGAGCTAATACCATATTTCCCTCACTGCTCAGCTTGTCTCTTTTGGTGAAGCGATGGTAATATTCGTTGGAGGAAAACGTTAAAGTAAAGGCTTCTGAAATTTTTGGTCTCAAATCCTCGTGAAGGTTGCCGATGCGAATAAGCGCCATAACGCTCTCGGAGACAAACTGAAAATAGACGTCCTCAAAATCCTTAACCTTATATCGGGTTGTTAGCAGATCTTTTTGTTGATATACCGACCTTTTGATTTCCTCTTCGTTACTGATAATCTCGATAAGCTCGTCGGTAATTTCTCGGTCACCAAGTCTGCCAAGCCAGAAAATTGCAACACATCCGCGGATATTGTTGTTTTTTCGGCAGTCACGAAGCATAAAATCGTCTCGCTCGAAAACCATTTCGCGAAGCCGCGGGATGGCTTTTTTATCTCCCAAAATGGCAAGAGCAAAAGCGGAATGTCTGCTTGTGTTTGGGTCTTTTGAATTCAAGAGATCTGAAAGGGTGGGGAGTGCTATTTCCCCCATTCTTTTGGCCGACCAAATTGCTTCACCGGGCTTATCGGTTTTAAGTCGGTCTTCGAGAGCCTTTGGATCGTTTATCCAGAGAACCTCGGTGGAAGGGAGGAGCTCGCCAGAGGCATTTCTGATGCCATCGATGCGGCAACCTCGGTTGTCCGAAGCTTTAAGGCAACCGCTTTCTGTCAACTTTTCTTTTAAATCAGCATAGTCTACATTTCTAAGGGTAAGTCCTTGCTTCACAGCGAGCGTTGCCCACTCTGCCGCCACTTCAGCCACCTTTTTCATATCAGGATTCATTCGAACGCAGCTTGAAATATCGCGGTCGACGCCAAGCGCTCGGCAAGGAACCAGCAAGCCCTCAAAGCCTTTGGGCAAAATTGCTTTATAAGGCATGGCAACCGTAAGGTTATAGGCTCCGAGATTGGCTCCGATTGCCCAATCTCCCAAAAGCTCGGAATCGAAAGCAATATCCCAACCGTGCTTATCTAAATCGGCGTAGGAATAAAACATGGGAGTTTCTGTTTGTTTATCGGAAAAGAGGTCTTGAAGATTCGCAACCTCCTCGGCAATGATGCGCTTACCCTCGCGAAGCCCCAAAAGTGGCATTTGCGCAATTGCTTCGCAGTCGTGACCTTCGGTTGGCTTGTGGGAGCGCGCATATAGGATCGCTTCGGAAAGAGCCTTTCTGTCAAACTGATTCACGCGGCCGAAATCCACGTTTGTAAAGCCGTATTTTTGGTTATCAAAGACCATGTAAACCACGGAATAAGGCTGCATTTGACCATCTGTTCCTCTGCCCATTTCGGTTTCGCAGCCTGCAATGCTCGCAAGCCTTGCGTCGGCAGTACAGTCCATAACAACCTTTGCTGAAAGGTTGAGAAAGCCTTTCTCTGTTAAAACACGAAGGCCAATGACGCGGTTCTGCTCTAAATAAACTCCGCAAACGGATGAATTATATAAAATTTCGACGCTATTATCGAAAAGCTTTTGCTCAAGCAGAAGCTTTCTTGCTTCTGTTTCGGTATAAGTATATTTTTTTGAAAAAGCCTTTACCTCTTGGTCGAGGGATTCATAACGTCCGCCCGAATTTCCAAAATAATGATATGGTACACCGCCGGCGGTGTGTGTTCCGCCAAGGCAGGTGAGATTTTCAATACCCAAAACCGAGAGTCCGTTTTCTGCCGCAAAAAGTGCTGCAAGAGCACCGGCGGTGCCAAGTCCGCAAACAACAAGGTCGACGTCTTTTGAAAAGCTCGGATTTGAAACTGATTTTTGGCAAAGTTTTCCATCTATAAGCTCGGAAAGGATCATTTTGATGCCTCCTCTCCTGCGCAAAAGGCAAGCTTAGGGGTTTTAAAGGCGGCTGATGGAAGAAGGAGGATTCCGTCTTCCTCTTTCGGATAGCCTTTTTTAAGGGTGTAGCTAAATTCATCAGCCAAAAGAATCAGCCTTTGAGATTCTGAAAAATTTTCAACAAGCTCTAATGCTTTTCTTCTTGCTTCGGAAAAATCGCAGTTAATGGGGAGGGGGAGCTCCAGTATATAGCGATTTTCTCCTTTTGCCTTTTTGCAAATTAAATCTTGAAACAGAGGAGGTTTTTTGCTATCTATTAGCATCGCATAGGTTTTCGAGCTGCTCATTGATGCGGTTGCCCTCGTGTCGATGATTCTTTTGGCTTCGTAGGAAACGAAACCGTCAACCCCGTGAGTTTCGCAGATAAATCCGTTTTCGCCTTTTTGCACCGAGCAGATATCTGCGCAAAAGATGGCGTTGCATTCCTTTAAGAAGGAGTAAACCGATAAATTTTCGGTGTCGGCGAAAAACTGACCTCCGAAAAACTCATATCCGCCATCTCCTCGCCTTTCGATAACCAAGCAGTTTTCTTTAAGCCTGCTTGCAATGCCGGCCGCCGCAAAGGTTGCGCCCAAAACGATTACTTCATACATATTCTTACCTCTTTAAAATTTCGTTTTCTTGTATTATATTTAATAATTCGCAATAATTCCACCGATAAAGCGTATTTTTATTTCGATTTCTTGCAAAACTTATAAATATGTGATAATATATATTCAGGTGAGAAATATGATGCAAATAGATAAAAAAACTTTTTCAATTTATAACGTGGAAAAGAAATATGGCGATTCTTCTGCCCCAAAAAGCACCTTTTATGCCAATTTTAGAATCTGTTTTGTTTTAGAAGGCGAGGCGGTTTGGGAAATTGAAGAAAATTCCTTTTTGGTTCGGGCAGGGGATATTATATTTTTAAATCTCGGGCAAAAGCGCAAAATGATTTCTTTTGGCAAGGAAGGGTTTAGGCTTTGCGCCATTGTTCTCGAAAGAAACGCTTTCACTGCGGTTTCTCATTTCGATTTTTTTCTCGATAGGGCGAAAAAAGGGAATAATCTTATTAGAAACGAAAACCTTTTTAATATACTTAAAGAGGTTTATGATGAATCGAGGGCGGATATGCCCCTCAGGTATTCCCTGATTTCCGCAAAGCTTACCGAATTTTTTATAAAGGCTGAAAGAATAGAAGGCTATTCCTTTCGAACTCTTGCGCAAACCGACATGGAAATGCTTGATATTATGAACTATATCGATGCAAATATAACCGAGGGGATAAGCCTCAGCTCGGCAGCGAAAAAAATAGGTATGAGCGAAAGTAAATTTTCGCGACGATTTTTTGGAATGAACGGAGTTTCCTTTAAGCAGTACGTTATTGCCAAAAAAATCCAACATGCAGTAAGGCTTATGGAGACCACAAGTCTAAAAATAATAGATGTTGCCATGGAGAGTGGCTTCGATAGTATTAGCGGATTTTATGAAGCATTTAAAAAAACAATCGGCACAACCCCGAAAAATTTTAAGTTTAAGAAAGGCGATGAAACTTACGAAACGGGAGTTTAATGCTAATATAATATTTCGTTTTTCATAAGCGCGTCGAGAGCGTTTTGGCGCCACTCTTTTCCAAAGCCCAGGAAACCCGAGCTTAAAAGGCCGAAGCTTTTATTATATTCCCAATATGTCCACGGGATATCGTGATTTTTCGTGTATTCAGCGATATGGCTAAGATAATCGGAAACGTCTTTGTCGCTTATATAACCCGTGGTGTTCAAACCAAATTCGTTGAGCATAACCTTATGCCCCGTGCTATCCTTAAATTCCGTTATCATATCTAATTGCCGAGTTAAACCATCAAGCATTTCTTCGGTAAGCTCTAATTTCACATCGCTTTTGCCTGCCCAGGCCATTCCCTGATGTGTAAAATCGAGGGGTTCGTAAATATGGATGGCAACGATTAAATTGTCATAATCATATTCTTTGAAATTTTGGAGAGTCCAAGGGCCGTTCCATTCATGCATTGCCACAACTATTGTTCGCAAAGGGTCAATTTCTCTGATTTCTCCGATAACGGAATTTTGCAAATTCCAAAGATTTTCAGCATCAAGGTCGCCGCCTTCGGTTACGTGTGGCTCGTTTATGAGCTCGAAGAAAAGCGAATCAGCTAAGCGGTTCTTATAATGCAGGGCAAGGCTTTTCCAGATTTTTTTAAATAATACGTCATCACCTTTCGAAACGTTGAAATCATACCAACCATGGAAATCCAATATAGCTATCAGTTCGTTGCTGTTAGCCATTTCTATAATGTTATCCAGTCGCTCATAGAAGGAATCGGATATAACGCCGTTATCGTTGCAGTAATTTCTGAAATCAATTGGAATGCGAACATGGTCGAATCCTTTTTGGCGAATCCCAATATATGTTTCTTCCTCGTCGAGAAAAGTTTTTCCGAAGGTTATTCCCTCAAGCTCAGATAAATTGATGCCTTTTGTTAAGGTGTAATCATGGTCCTCATTGGCTTTATATTCTTTCTTTGTTTCATGTTCTTTTTTTGCTACGGCTTCTTTTTGGGCTGTTTCGGAGCTATTACAACCCGATACGGAAATTGCTAATATTACGCTAAGAATTAAGCAGATAAAATTTTTCATATATAACCATCCTTTAAAATCATAATATCATACATTCCATAAACTTTCAATAATTCATTAGAAAAAGCAGAGCTTGTTCAGCAAGATATTTATATTGAAAAACAGAGAGAAATATGGTATTATTTCTTTGCAATGGTAAATGATGCCAAAAAAATGAGGAATGGAAGGTTTCAATTAAAATGGATATAGCTAAAATTGATAAAAATTTCAAGATTGAAACAGAGATAAATGAGGAGGACATTCGTTTTATCGATGCGAGGGTTGAGCCCTTTAAGATATACGGGGTCTATTATGACTCGGGCTATTTCAGAAGGATGCCTGAGGAGGTTGCAAAGTCGGTAAGCGAGGGGGTTTACGGGCTTCATTTCCAATCGGCGGGCGGAAGGCTCCGCTTTAAGACTGATAGCCCCTACGTTGCGATACATTCGGTGATGAGTCACGTTGGCAAAATGTCCCATTTTGCGCTTGTGGGCTCGGCAGGCTTCGACCTTTACGTATTTGATGAAAACCTGGGCGAGGATATATATTTCGGCACATTTAAGCCACCGTTTGAAATCGAAAACGGCTTTGATGGTGAGGTTAAATTCGGCTCTTCAAAAATGCGCGAAATTACAATAAACTTCCCCCTTTACAGCACAGTTCAGGAGCTTTATATCGGCCTTAGCGACGCGGCAACGATTCTTCCCCCGAGGGATTATAGAATTGAGAAGCCTGTTGTTTATTATGGCTCTTCAATAACTCAGGGCGGCTGTGCTTCAAGGCCGGGAATGAGCTATGAGAGCATCGTTTCTCGTAAGCTCAGCTGTAATTATATCAACCTCGGCTTTTCAGGAAACGCAAAGGGCGAGGATGAAATGAGGGACTATATAAAGGGGCTCGATATGTCGGCATTTGTTCTTGATTATGACCATAACGCGCCGACCGAGGAGCATCTTATGAGCACCCATGAAAAGCTCTTTAAGGCGGTTCGCGAATGCCATCCCGATATCCCGATTCTCATAATGTCGCGCCCCGACTACGGAATGCAGGGCGGAACCCTCAGAAGATATGAAATTATTAAAAAGACTTATGATAATGCGGTGAGTGGTGGCGATAAAAACGTTTATCTGCTATCGGGCAGAGAGCTGATGGAGATGGCGGGATATGAAGGAACGGTTGATGGCTGTCACCCGACCGACTTTGGCTTCGCTTCAATGGCAAAGGCTGTCGTATCGGTTTTGGGAAAGGTTTTATGAGATTTTTCAAAAATTAATTGACAAAAAATAAATTTATGATATAATGATTTTGTAAGAGATTTTGGAGTACACTTATTTTAAAGGGATAGGTGTACTCTTTTTATGTTTTAAGGAGGAATTTTAAATGGCAAAGACAAATATCGTTGATTGGAAAACAATAACAAGCTTCGTTATCGATGCTTTCGTTGGCTACGGAATCCCGAGAGAGGATGCCGAAATCTGCGCCGACGTTTTGCTCGAATCGGATAAGAGGGGCATCGAATCGCATGGTGTAAACCGCTTCAAGCCCGTTTATCTTGATAGAATCAAGGCGGGCATTCAGAATGCTAAAACAGAGCTTGAAATTATAAAAGAAACCCCAACTACCGCCGTTATCGATGGCCACCATGGAATGGGTCAGGTTATCGGCCATAAGGCTATGAGCATGGCAATCGCAAAGGCGAAGGAATATGGAATGGGAATGGTTGTTGTAAGAAATTCCTGCCATTATGGCATCGCAGGTTATTATACCACGATGGCAACAAAGGCAGGTTGTATCGGAATGACCGGCACTAACGCGCGCCCCTCCGTTGCCCCGACGCATGGCGTTGAAGGCATGTTCGGAACAAACCCTTTCACAATCGGCGTTCCAACCGATGAAGCCTTCGATTTCAATTTCGACTGCGCTACCTCTATCACCCAAAACGGAAAAATCGAATATTATGAGCGAATCGGTGAGGACGTTCATCCCGGAACGGTTATCGCGGAGGATGGCTCTGCGGTTGAGGGAGATTCGGGAGTTGCCCTTAAAAAGATAAGAAACGGCACAGCCGCACTGACCACCCTCGGCGGAATCGGTGAGGCTCTCGGTGGCTATAAGGGCTATGGCTTTGCGCTTGCGGTTGAATTTTTCTCTTCAATCCTTCAGGACGGAGCTTATGGAAAGGCTCTCGATGGCAAGGATGAAAACGGAAATATCCGCCCCTATCAGCTCGGCCATTGGTTTATCGCAATCGATACCGACCACTTTATGGGCGAGGATATCGCCCGCAAAAAGGCAGGCGAAATCACTCGTAGCATGAGAGCTTCCAAGAAGGCTCCGGGCGCAGAAAGAATTTATACTGCGGGCGAAAAGGAATATGAAATCGGCATTGCCAGAGCTTCGGGTGTTCCGATAAATGAGTCGGTTCAGAAGGAAATTGTTGCTGTTCGTGATGAGCTCGGGCTCACTCAATATAAATTCCCCTGGGAGGAAAATTAAATGGATATCAGAGCTGAATCCTTAAAAAAGCATTATGAATGGAAGGGCAAAATCGAGGTTATTTCCCGAGCCCCCATTAATTCGAGAGAGGATCTTTCTCTCGCTTATACTCCCGGTGTTGCAGAGCCTTGCCTCGAGATAAATAAGGATATAAATAAGTCCTATGAGCTGACTCGACGCTCGAATCTCGTTGCAGTTGTAACCGATGGAACCGCAATTTTAGGGCTTGGAGATATCGGCCCTGAGGCAGGAATGCCCGTTATGGAGGGCAAATGCGCCCTTTTCAAGGCCTTTGCAGACGTTGACGCTTTTCCCCTTTGCATAAGATCTAAGGACGTTGATGAAATCGTTAGAACGATTTATCTGCTTTCGGGCTCATTCGGCGGAATCAACCTTGAGGATATCTCGGCGCCCCGCTGCTTCGAGATTGAAAGAAAGCTCAAGGAAATCTGCGATATCCCCGTTTTCCACGATGATCAGCATGGAACCGCAATCGTTGTTGCCGCAGCTCTTATCAATGCTTTAAAGCTCGTTAAAAAAGATATCGGCGAGGTTAAGGTGGTTATAAACGGCGCAGGCTCGGCAGGAATTGCGATAGGAAAGCATCTTATGAATATGGGGGTTAAAAACCTCACGTTTTGCGATCGCTTCGGTATAATATCGGAAGGCGATGAAAATAATAACCCTGCTCAAGAGGAAATCTCGAAGGTTACAAATCTTGAGCATAAAAAAGGCACCCTCTCGGATGCTTTAGTTGGCGCGGACGTCTTTATAGGCGTTTCGGCTCCGAACCTCGTGAACGAAGAAATGGTGAAATCAATGGCATCGGATGCTATTCTTTTCCCCATGGCAAACCCCACTCCCGAAATAATGCCCGATATAGCCAAAGCCGCAGGGGCAAGGGTTGTTGGGACTGGTCGCTCCGATTTTCCGAATCAGATAAATAACGTTTTGGCATTTCCCGGAATTTTCCGCGGCGCGCTCGATTGCAGAGCTTCTCAAATTAATGAGGAAATGAAGGTTGCAACCTCTTATGCGCTCGCATCTCTCATCCCCGATGATGAGATAACCGAGGAGAATATAATCGCTCCCGCGCTCGATAAGAGGGTGGCAGAGGTTGTGGCGCAGGCTGTTATCAAAACCGCCAAGGAAACAGGCGTTGCAAGAATATAATTAAAAAGAAAAAACGCAGTGAAATTCACTGCGTTTTTTTAAGTTTAGGCTTAATTATTCCTCAAAGAAGCAACCGATAGCGCATTTTGTGAGGCAGGCGATGGATATGATAGTAAGGGAGAATGCGCCGATGAACGCTCCTGCGATAACAGCCCCGAAGGCGCTTGTTGCGGCAAAGGCTACGCCTAAAAGCAGGAAGCCTAAAAAGACCGTGGCCAGAGCGCCGATAAGGGCGGCATTTATATTAGGGCAGATGCAGTTTCTTTCCCTGATTCCTCTATAAATCGGGGCGAGGACTGCAAAAAGAATTACCACTCCGAGCGCGATGCCGATAAGCACCCAAAGAAAAGCCGGCGCGAGGGTGATAGCGGCAGTATAGCGGAGAATACCCGCAATTATGCCTATCACGATGCTCGCAGCAAGGCCTAAGGTTGTGCAGGAAACTTTGCATGAGCAACTATTGTTTAGCATTTTTTCACCTCCCATTTCATTATATGAGACTTTTTTCTTTATGATTTAAAAAGAAAGAAGAAGGGGAGGTAAGGAGCTTTAATTTGCTAAATAGGAGTAGATTTTGGCTTTTTAAAAAGAGAAGTCTTGTAAAGCCTCGAGCTGTATGATATAATTCTATTATAAAGCCCAAAAGGAGGGAGCGCAAATGCCGAGAAAAAGACTCAAGCTTGAATCCATCTGGATAATCGTTAAAAAGCGAGAAAAGGAAGGCTTCGTGTTCGAAAACATATCCCGCTTCGGCGATGGCTTCGTTATGTTGACCGAGGGCAAGGCGACTGTTAAGCTCGAGGGGGTTCCAAAAGCTTTTGAGCTTAAAAAGGGAGATATCTTTTTTTACAGAACAAACGATAGCTATATAATAGCCTCCGATAACACCTGCGAATACGTTACATCGGCATATACTTTTAAGAACGACGCCGATCTTGATGATTTTCCGAGGGTCGTTCGGCTGGATAACCGCGCTTTTGAGGACATCCTCACGATGACCGAGATCTGGCAGTCTCGCTCATGGGATAGCTATATTTTATGCGAGATAAAAATTTTGGGGCTTTATCTTTCCATAATGAAAAAGCAGCAGATCTCTGCCGATTTTAACGACCCCGATATCGCCGCGGCGGTTGAATTTATTCATTCAAATTTCAAAAGGAATTTTACAACCGAGGAGCTTAGCCGATATTGCGCCCTGAGCCCTTCCTATCTCAGAACGAAATTTATCAAAAAAACAGGACAGACCGTAACGGAATATAGGGATAGCCTTCGCATTTCCGCCGCGAAGGAAATGCTTTCAAGCGGCAGCTTTACCGTTAACGACATTGCATCGGAATTGGGCTATTACGACGTTAGCCATTTCTCGAAATTCTTTGCAAAAAACGTAGGGTTAAGCCCATCCCAATATATGGAAAATGTGGCTAAAAATTGAATGTTTTTTACCAATAAGCAGGGCTTGTGATGAAAATAAGCCCTGCTTTCGCGATTTTTATAGAGTTTTATTTTACAACTGAATCGTTGTATTATACATTGAAATAAAGCGAGTTTTATAATATAATGAGAATATAAGTTGAGTTTCTTTTTTTGGGGGCTGAAAAAATGGAGAAAATTATGGGGATATATGATCCCGTGTCTATCGATAATAATGGCGAAAAAATAGCGGTTTCGATGCTTAACAGAACCTATTCTTTTACCAAAGAATCCGTTATGCCTTCTTCTATAATTTCCTCGGGCAAGGAAATGCTTGCAGGCCCTATTGATTTTTATATTGAAACGAACAGAGAGAAAAGAAAATGCTCTGATATCTTCGTTTGCGATATGGAAGAAAAATCAGAGGAGCTCGTTCAGGTGGCGGGCGCCGCCGCGGCAGATAAGCTTATCATAAATGCGATGCATAACATCGAATTTGATGGCTGCGATATCATCGACCTCACTTTATGTGTTCGCGGAAGAAGCGTTGCCGAAACGCTTATGGGCGAAAAAGAGGATACGGGCGAAATTTTCCATCTTAATAAATTATATCTCGACGTTCCTTTAAAGAAGGAATACATAAAATATTTTCAGGTTTTTGGATGCGGCAAGGATAATGGAACAATGTTCGGCAAGAAGAAATATATTCCGAACGATTCCCTTCATATCTCCTCCGAAATTCCCGAAGGCGGAATGATATTCGGCTTTAAAGAGCAGGTTTATCTCTGCGGAAATGAGGTTGGAATCGGTTTCTTCTTCCGCGATGATGAGAAATGGAATTATGACGATAAAAACCTTGCTTCCGAAATAATCGAGCAAGAGGACCGCTATATTTTAAGATTCCATTTCTTCGATAACGAACCAAAATCCTGGAGGCAAAAGGGCGATAACGAAGAAAAGGTGCTTGATTTGCGCCCGATTTCTCTCAGATTCGGAATGATGGTAACCCCCATTAAGAATCCTCCGAAGCCGATGGATTTTGAGAGGAATCTGCATTTTGATTGCTTCAAGAGAATCCCCAATAACCATGATGAATATTTGAGCGCGCCGATTCCGGGAAGCGGCAGCGATGAAATATGCTTTGATAGATTAAAGCGTCTCGGCGTTAAGGTTTTATATATCCATGAAAAATGGAACGATATCCAAAATTCCACTATGTTGACCTCTGCCGCCGCCAAGAGGCTTCGCTTTATAATCGACGAATGCCATAAAAGGGATATCAAGGTTGTTCCTTATTTTGGCTATGAGATTTCAACCCTTTCTCCCCTTTATGAGAAGGTTGGCTCAAAATATATGAAAATAAGAAAAGAGGGCATCCGCTTCGATTGGTTCTGGTATAGAACCCCCGAGCAAAGAGCTGTTTTCGTTTGCATGGGCTCGGATTGGAGAGAGATTTTCCTTGAGGGGCTGAAGGAGCTTATTGAAAAATATGATTTTGATGGCTTCTATTTCGATGGAACTGCCTGGCCCGTTACCTGTTGCAATTCCGAGCATGGCTGCGGTTATACCGATGAATTTGGCAATCTTCACGATACCCACCCCGTTTTTGAGATAAGAGATTTCGCAAAGAAGCTTTATCGCTTTGCATCTGAGCGCGGAAAAACTGTTCAGTTCCATCTTTCGGGCTGCCACAATCTCGCCGCTATCGGCTTTTGCGATTCGATATGGGATGGAGAGGTTTTCCAGCGTCCGCTTCTTTTAGGAGAGCTTAAAGAAATGCCCGAAGAAATGCTCAGAGCGCAGTTTGATTCGAGCAACATAGGTGTTCCTATGCAGGCGCTTTGCTATTCTAATCCCCCTGTTTGGACCTTCGATAATGCTATCGGAATGATGCTTTTGCATAACTGTATGCCGAAATCCAACGATATCGAGGAGCCTCTCGAGATAATGTCCGAAATCTGGGATATTTATGATGAATTTAATGATGGCGCAGTTGATTGGCGCCCATATTATAACGCGAGCGGAAGGGTAACTTGTGAAACGGAAGATATCAGAATAAGTTGCTATGAAAGAGAGAATAAAATCCTCGCGATAGTTGCCACAACCCGCGCAGATTTCGAGGGAGAGGCAGAGATTAAAGCCGAGCTCCCGAAAATCTATGATGCGAGAGAAAAAACAATGCTCTCAAAAAGTGGAGAGGCAAAGGTGAAGCTTCATGGCTTCGATTTTAAGCTATTAGTATTCGAAAAATAATTGGAGGTAGAAATTATGAAAAGAGGCACCGCATTTTTTAAAGCAGTTATCTGCGCGAGCCTTGTTCTTTCCATAATATTTTCTATGGTTGGATGCGCCCCCGAGGAGAAGAAAAATGAAAGCTCCTCGCAGATTCCATCTGTTTTGAGCGAGGCTTCCTCGAAAGAGGAAAGCTCGGCGGCGGAGGAGAGCTCATCCGAATATGAGGATATAGCGTCCATCCCCGAAAATGAAACGAGCGAAATTCCTTTCGATGAAATTCCTTGGCCCGAGGATGATATTATTCCCGACCCCGAGGATGAGGAATTTGATGAGGAGCCTTGGGAGGAAGAATTTCTCCCCGAGGATGATTTGAGCTATGGTAAATATGACAATCCCATTCAGTGCTACGGTGATGCCGTTAAGGGAAGGGTAAGAAATATTAATGTAGAGCTCGATGAGGTTGCTTTTGAGGATTTTTACGGCTTCGGAACAAACTCGATGACCAACGCTTTAGCTGAGCAGGAGAAAATTTACTATAATGAGGCATTTTTCGAATTCGATATGAATCACGAAAAAATGCTTTCCCCGCAGGTTATCCGCCTTTGCTTCATGCTCGATTATATGGTTACAAACGAAGAGCCCGATCCCTTGAGGCGAGACGTTGAAAATAATAAAGACTTTCAGAATTATATGAATGGTATTTATGATTTTGAAAGCCCCGAGATGAAATCAATGTATGCTTATCTCGATAAATATAAGGAGATGGGCTCCGAAATAATGCTGAATTTCGGCTGGAAAACCAATGGCAGAATAACCAACTGGTATGCTCTGCCCGTATTCTTGCCGACCGCCTCCGCGCCTTATGACCTGAAGGCTTATGCGAAGGCCTGCGTTGCGCTTTATGAGAATTTCCAAAAGCGTGGCTATGATAACGTTAAATATATCGGCTTTTTTAATGAGCCGCAAAACAGCGAGGACTTTTTAACGGTTGGAGATAGCATCACTTGGTTCGCCAAGATGGTTGACCATATGGATAAAGAATTCAAGAATGCAGGGCATCGAGATGAAATCGAGCTTTGGGGACCCGAGCAGGGTCAAACCACCCTTATTTATCATGACTACGTGAGAGATTTTGCCGCCACTAAGGGTGTTTCAAAAGATATTGACCGCCTTTCTATCCATAGATACTATAAGGGCAAAGAGGTTTTCAAAAACAATTATTACGAATATTTCAACGATATGATTATCTTCAGAAATGAATTCGGCAAGGATATTTGTTGTACTGAAATGGAAGCCTACGCGGGCCCGGGACAAATGTGCCAAGAAACGGTTTATACCGATTGGAACGACACCTATTCCTCCTATATAATCGCCTCCCTTAACACGGGCGTTAAGGCGGTTTGTGCTTGGGGCTTGGGTGAATACTATTGGAGCCAGCCGCTTAACGGATGGATGGGTTATGGCCATATGTATAAGCATACTGAGTCCAGCGTAACCGAGGTTAAACCCATCGGCCAGGGCTATGATGAAATCGGGCTTATAACTAATTACGTCACCCCTCATTGCGACGTGCTTTCGGTCGATTGGCAAGGAGATGACATCCGAGTTTCGGCATTAAGGCTAAATGACGGCAACTATACCATTCTCGTTGAAACAATGGGCGGTGACCCCGGATATGATATAAAAATCAACTTCTCCGAGGCCATCGGCAAAACCTTCTACCGCTTTGAAACCAACAGAATCGAGGAGGTAGGGGAGGAATACACAATTCCTTCTCCAACCAAGATAATTGAGAACGTTGGAAACACCCTTTCCGATTCTCTCGATGGCAAAGATGCATCGCTCTTTGTTTACACAACCAAAAAGCCTATAAAGCAGATTTCTATAAATGATTACAGCAACTTTGTATTGGCAACGGAAGAGCTTGAGCTTACCGCAACCTTGATAGATTGCGAAGATGAAGAGCTTGTTTGGAGCGTTTCTGCTTCATCGGGCGAAAAGGGCGAGATTCAGAAAACAGGCGAGTTTACCGCGAAATATATCCCCTCGGCTAATGCTAAAGCGGGAGATATTGTTGCAGTTCGCGCCGCTTTAAAATCCAACCCGAATATATATATGACAGCATTAATCGAAATTCAATGACAGGAGGGGATATAAGTGAAAAAACAAATAAAAAAATCGGTTTTATCAGCGGTTTTGGCTTTGAGCTTTTTGGCTTCTGTTTTCTTTATCCCTTCCGCAAGCGTTAAAGCATCGGGCGGAATCCCGACCTCCTTTGGCGAAAATCTTTTAACCGGTCTTTCCATGACTGCTCGCTATTCTCTTGATGGCTCAAGCTTTATAAATGCCCCCGATAACGGGAAATTCAAGAGCATAAACGATGGCGATTTATCCACCGAGTTTTTCCTCGGAACTCCGAAATTTGCCGAAAAAATCGGGGGAGAAACGGTTTATTATAAGGATGGCTCGAAGGTCTTTTTGGATATGACCTTTGATATGGGGCTTATAAATGAGGTTAAGGCTCTTTATATGCTCAATCATGCTTCTTCATCCTTAAGAACTGCTCGCTATAAAATCTATCTTTCGGAAGAAGAATCGGAGCTTTTTAAATCGGATTCTTTAAAGAAGGATTATGAAAACACCGAGCTTTTGGAGGAAAATCTCATAACCTTCGATTCTGCAATTTCCGCGAGATATTTCGGAATCAGAATATTAAACCCCACCTGCGGAGAGGTTGAGATCGCCTCAACTTATACAAGAATTTTAGAGCTTGCTCTTTTAGGAAAAAAGGGCGAGAAGCCGAGTATTAGCGGTAGCAACGTTTTGAAGGGCGTTTCGATGAGAAGTAGATATTCCACCGATGGCGAAACGATTTTGCCCCTTTCGGATAACGGAATATACAAGCGCATAAACGATGGTGATAAAACAACGGAATGCTTTATCGGAACCCCGAAATTTGCCGAAGCTATCGGCGGCTCAACCGTTTATTATAAGGATGGCTCGAAGGTCTTTTTGGATCTTTTCTTCGATCTCGGCGAGCCCTTCACCCTATCGGGGCTGACAATGATTAATAACGCTTCTTCATCTTTGAGAACAAATCGCTTCAAGGTATACGTAGCTTCGAGTGAGGAAGAGCTTTTTGAGGCAAAAAGCCTTGTGGGCGATATTCAAAACGATGGGAATTTAGAGGAAATCAGCTATATATTCCCGAAGAAAAAGGATGCGCAATATTTCGGAATAAGGATTTTAAACCCCATTTCGAATGAGAGCGTAACTGCTCCAAATGCTTACACGAGAATTATGGAGCTCATGCTCTTCGGCGAAGCCCAGAAGAGCAACGTTTCGGTTGTTTCCTCTGATTTTACAGCCTCCGAAAAGGAAATAAAGGAGCTCAAATCCTCCCAAAATATTCTTTATAATAAGGATTTTATGGAGATAACCCAATGGAATGAAGGGGAGGATACCTCTTCCAATGCCAAGCGCCAGATGCTTGCCAACCCGAAAGCATTAACAAATGCCATTGCCAATAATGCGGCTTTCTTCCCCGGCGCTATATATTTTAAAAATGGCGAGCCGAAAAATAAAGCCCCTTATTCCGACCCCGAGGCTTACACAACCATTTCTTATGACCTCGGCGGCAGAGCAACCTTAAATTCGGTTTGGATTTATAATCATAGCAAAAAAGACCTTTCAAGCTACGTTTACGAGGTCTATATTTCCGATAGCAATATCACTCTTTTTGATGATGCATCTCTTGTTAAAAGATTTATAAATGCAAAGAGCGAAACAAAGCAGGAATTGAATTTCGAAACCCCGATAAAGGGCAGATATCTCGGAATTAAGTTCCTCGTTCCCGTGCCGCTTACAAGCGCGGCCGGTATGGCGGACAGATATGTCAGAATGTCCCAAATTGCGGCCTTCGGAACGGTTGAAGCGGCGGCGCAGGAGAATTATTACAGCAGCCTCAAGGTTTCCTATGAATTTAACCTTCTTAAAAATATCGAGCCCGAGGTTATCGGCTTTAATGGCTCGAAGGAGGAGGTAATTTCAGGCAAATTCAGCGCCTTAACGGATGAGAATTTTGAGAATGAAAATATATTCCCCGAGTGTGAATTTGCCGATTACAATGGCGGAAACCCGAAAATTTATGAAGATGGCGAGAGATATTTAAAGCTCACTTTTGATATCAAAACTGTGGTTGAAGCTTTTGCGGCGGCAATTGTAAACCACCCGACAAAGAATAATACAACCAAAAAATATGAGCTTTATGGCTCCGATGATAAGGAAACGCTTTATAATAGCGAAAACCTCATCAAAAGCTATGATAACGAGGCGGGCGAAAGGGTAAACATTTTCGAATTCCAAAGCCCAACAACCTTCCGTTATTTGGGAATCAAGGTTATCGACCCTGCCTTCGGAGAGCTCAAGCTCAATTCTAAAAGAAATGAATATATCGCAAGATTTTCGGATATAGCCGTTTTCGGAAAATATACCGACCCGAATCATAAAATCAACAACCCTCAAGGAATCATTAATTTAACTCAGGAGGAGTTTGATGCCTTTGGCGAAAGCCTTATAAAGGGTCAGAAAACCCCGAAATGGTATTATAACGGCGCAACCATCCCCGGTCCTTGGGCATACGTTGAGCAGTCTGCCATCTTAACCGATGGAGATCTCAGCGCCCATTCCGATTTCACAACCTCTAAATGGAAGCTTTCAACAACTGACGGATCAAACTATCTCGACGTGGCTTATGAATTTGATAAGCTCCATGACATTTCAGGCTTTACCTTCCTCGGCATCAGCACTCCTGCAAGCATGTCTTATTATACAGGCTGGTACCAGGTCTACGTTGGCGAGGAGCTTGATGAGCTTTTCCTTCCTGAAAATATGGTTTTTGAATACAATTGGAAAACCGATGGCGAATACCGCGGACACCACGTTGAATTTGAAAACTATAAGGCGAGGGGAATTGCCTTCGGAATCAGAATTTTGAGTCCTGTTACCACAGCGACAATGTGGCCCATCCCGAGGCTTTCGGAAATCGCAGTTTATGGCGAGGAGGCAATAATTGAAGTTAAGCCGACTAACCTGGCCGCCAATATGCCTCTCGAGGCTTTAACCGAGGATAAAAAAGGCAATTTGGAAGAAATAACCGAATCGAATCTTTCATTAAAGGAAAGAAAAAAATTAACCGATATGAGCGAGGAAACCGAGGCGGAAATTAAAACCTCCAAGGATATTGTTCACCTTAATTTCAACCTTTGCAACGACGTTCGGCTCAATGAATTAAAGCTCATTAGCAATGCGAAGAAATATAAGGTTTATGCCTCTGATAATATCGAAAAGGTTTGGGATGAAAGCAGCCTTATTTATTCCTATAAGGGCGGCAAAAACGGAAAGACGCTCAGCGGAAAGGCAGCGAACAAAAAATATAGATATATCCGATTTGAGATAACCGATTTCGGTGATGAGCTGAAAATCAAGGAGGTTAATATCATCGGCGGAGATAATCAGCTTTTGAAATATAAGCAGATATCTCGCACCTTTGGTCAATCCAATGCCACTATTGCTTCTTATAATTACGAAACGGGACAGCATAAGTTCTATTCCTATGATACCTATTTCTATAAGCTTTTCGATAGCGATACCTTAACGAGCATCAATTTGGAAGGCGGAAAGCATCATAAGGAAACTATTGATCTAATCGTCACCTTTGATGACGTTAAGAATATCGATAAGGTTTCCCTTCATTTCCCCGATATGCTCGATGGCTATAACCCAACAAAGCTCGAATTATATTCTTCCGAAAGATTGGATGCCTTTGATACGGGCGAAATCAAGGAAAAGCCCATAAAGATTTTCAATGGACTTCCCAAGGATGGAGTTTATTCGGTTAGCTTTAAGCCTCGCTTTGCGAGAATTTTGCTCATTCGCTTCGTTGCGGGAAATGAGGAATACGATGGCTATGAGCATATGTGCTTTGCCATGAACGAGATTGATATCCGCGGAACGGCGGTTGTCGGAATCCAGCCGGATGAGAAAAATCCTGCCCTCCTCACCTTCAAGGATAAGGAAACCGGAATTTCGGTTGATATCTTAAAATACGATAGAAACGATATCTTTACAGAGGTTTCAAGCATCGAGGTTGTAGAAGAAGAGGCAACGCTCGAGCAGAAAAAGGCTCTGGCAGAAAGCGGTCAGCTAAAAATTGCCGATGAAAAGGTGTATCGCGTTCGCTTAAAGAATTCCTTCGGCAAAACCATAACCGATATCGGCGGCAGAAGATACAAAATTTCTATTCCTTATGATGAGGATAAGTTTAACTATCCGATGATGGCGGCAGGCAGCAAAAACTGCGCAACCCTTAATTCCGACGTTGTGACAGGCTTGGTTTATTATGAAACCGATAGCTTCTCGGATGATAAATTTATGCTCGCGGTTTTCGCAAATTCGGACGACCCGTATTTCGAAAATCTCGGAGCTGAGATCCCCGGAATATTCATCCCCGATTATGATTATTCGGAGGATTCGGAAATTTCGGATGACGTGCTTTCTCCCGAAACGGGCGAAGAATCGCCTATCGTGGCAATAATCATATCGTTGTTGGCAATGTCTGCCTTTGCGATAGCTTGCGCTGCAAAAAAAGAAAAAGAATAAATCATTCTCCAAAAGTTCAAGCCGAGGTCCGTTTGTTCGGCCTCGGCTTGAAGCATCAAAAAAACGTTTTTCGGAGGCGAAAAATATGAAAATAACAAGAAATAAAAGCATAAAACCTTTATCTAAGCAGACCCTTGGATTTTCTATGACCGAGGGCCTTATGCCCGAATTTATAAGAGAGGATGGCAAAGAGGGGGAGATAATCCCTCAGATGTTCCAGAACCATGGAAAGCAATATATGAGAATGCTCGGAGAAAACGATTATTATTTCGAGCAGCATATAGATTTTCCTATTCATCAGTTTTCTCTCGTTTATGATATAGGCTCTAAGAAGACCATCGAAAGAATCTTGATTTCAAGCTATAATTATCAGTTTTTGGATTATACAATAGGTCTTTTTGAGCTCTATGCGAGCGATAAAAGAGAGGATCTTTTCGAGGAAAAGAATAAAATCTTAAGCTATGATAATCGCTTCGGCACCAGCGTCGATAAAATAACCAACGATTCTGACCTTTTGTTCGATGTTGAGGGTCTTGCGGCTCGATTTGTTGCCTTCCGACAGCTCGAATCCAATTCGGTTGACGTTTTCTCAAGAATCAAAAATTTCTGCCTTTATAGCGAGGAATATAACTTCCAAAAGTCCTTCCTATATGAAAATAACCTCGCGGGAAGCCTTATTTCGGGGCTAATCCCCGAAGTTTCGGGGGGATTTGATGGCGAGCCCGAAGTGCTTACGGATTCGATGGTTGTAAGCGAAGAATCGAAGCTTATTATCAAAAAAGCGGAGATTAAATTTGCTGGTCCCGAGATAAGAAAAGCGAATAAGCTTTATATCGCGGGCAAGGGGCTCGATAAATTAACTATTGATGGAAAAGAAATCTGCCTTTCCTCCTCTCCGCTTTATAATGATATTATGCTTTATGAAACAGATGAGCTTGAGCTTTCCGAAAAGCTTTCGATAAAAGCCGAAAATGCCGAGATTTACAGCATCCTCGCGTTCGCTAAGGAATATGAAGTTTCGGTTGATGATAAAACGATTATCAATGAGGAATTTATTGGTCTTGGCGCAAACGTTATCCCTTGCCATCTTTTCGAAAGCTCGAGAATGAATGGATTTTATGATCAGCACATGGAGCTCGAAAAGAGAAGAATTGCTGCTTGGAATCCGCAGGTTATCAGAATGTGGTTCCAGATAGATTGGTTCGTTTTGGATGAGAAAAGCTATTATGAGAGAAAATATGCATTTAATTCTCCTAAAATGCTTGCTCTTTTTAAAGAGCTTGATGCTTTCAAGGCGGCGGGAACGGAAATTGAGCTCAATTTCGGCTGGAAGGTTGGTTATGCCATTCAGGAATGGTTCTCTTTCCCCGATGTTTTCAACCGCAAAAATTCCGCGCCTAAGGACCTTAATCAGTATGCCATCGCTTGCGCCGACCTTTTAAAGGAACTTATTTTAGAGCGCGGCTATGATAATATTAAGTATTTAACCTTCTATAACGAGGCGAATAATTCATTCACCCTCCCGGGCGGAGACTTCTGCGTTCCCGAAGGAATCAATGCCAAGGAATATTGGAAGGAAATGCTTGTAAAAACCAATATTGAGCTCAAAAAAGCCGGCCTTAAAGATAAAATCAGAATTTGGGCAGCAGAAACCGCAGGCGGAATCAACCGCTTCGAGCCGATAGAAGAATGGGTTGATTATTTTAATAAAAACGCTCCCGAGGAATATGATTTCGCATCTTATCATATTTATAGAACCTCTTATGATGAGGCGATAAAATATGCGCATATAGCCAAGAATCTTGCAGGGGAGCATCCCATCTGCGTAACCGAATTCGGCGAATATACCTACGGCTTCAAGCCCGGCCTCGATTTCGATTTTGAGAGAACGAACGTGAGCGCGGTTTTGGGCATGATGAATGGCGGAGTTTCGGCGATGCTTTTCTGGACAATGAGCGGTGTTTTTATTGATGAACATATGCTTCTTGATGGCCCGAAAACCACCATCTGGCGCTTCCCGACAGATGTGAGAGCCGAGTTGTTCCCCCGAAAGGGCGGAATTGAGGGCGGAACAGAGCGCTATAACGAGCTGACCCTTTTAACAAACTATTTCCCCGCCCATTCGAAGGTTATAAAAACCGAAACGAGCGAAAAGGGAATGCATGCTTCTGCCATTATCACCCCCGATGGCAATTATTCCATCGTTGTTGAGCTCGATAAGATAGGCAGAGGGGAGAGAAGGCTCAAAATAAAGCTTCCCTCTTTCATCAATAAAAAATTCAGAAAGCACGTTTATCGTCTCGATGATAAGATAGATGGAAATATGATAGTTCCCCCCGTCAGCACTGAATTCAGCGCCACGGATGAAATTATCGATACTATTGATAGCGAATATAATCTCATCGTTTATACAACACTTCCTCCGAAAAAGCAGGTTGTTATGAAGGAGCTTGAGATATTTATGAAGCCGGGCGAAACGAGAAAGCTCGAAGCTTATGCTATCGATAGCGATGAGGAGATAACCTGGTCCTTGCCCGATTGCCACTACGTTATCGGCTTTAAGGGAAGCATCACCCCCGATGGCGTTTATACCGCCGATTCAAGGCATCCTTACGCCATAACCGATGCCAATACCAAAACCGACTACGTCGTTAAAGCAGAATTGCCCTCGGGCGAATATGCCATAGCGATGATAAGAGTCAGATAAAAATTCAAAAGCCAAGGCGTTTGCTGATTGATATAATCCCCTTAGAGTAGACACTTGAAAAAACA
>JAZORV010000096.1:0-3009 GCA_045656785.1 Acutalibacteraceae bacterium
TGTATGCCATTATCATTTTTTGAAGAGCACCCGGAGCTTTTAGGCTCTAAGAGAGATCAATACGGTGCGCTTTGCTCGGACAGACCAGAGGTTGAAGCCTATTTGAGAAGCGCGGTAAAAGAACTTTGCGAGGCGGTTCCCGGAATTGGTGGATTTTTTGCGATAACCCTTTCTGAATATTTAACCCATTGCAAATCAAATAAAGAAATGATAACCTGCCCTATCTGCGAAAGCAAGAAAACGGGGGACTTGGTTGCAAGTGTTTTAAGGGCTATCTATGAATCGGCAACAAGCGTTGACCCGAAAATCAAGCTAATTGCTTGGACTTGGGCTTGGGAAACCTATATGTCCGATGAGGAAATTGCTGAATGTATTGCATCACTGCCGAAGGGAATTATCATTCAGAATAATAGCGAAGCCAAAAAAACGTTTAATATCGGGGGAGTCGATGGCGCTGTTGATGATTACAGTATGTCAATTCCCGGGCCTTCAGATTTTGCAAAGGATATATGGCAAGTCGCAAGGAATTTAGGTCATGAGGTCTGCGCTAAGGTTCAGGTTAATGTTACTTGGGAATGCAGTACATTGCCATTCTTGCCTGTTTTCGATCTTATCAGAGAACATATGACCAATCTTAGAAACGAGGGCGTTCGTCATTTGATGCTCAGCTGGACCCTTGGCGGAAACGCATCTGTCAATTTAAAGGTTGCAACCGCTTGCCTTAATGATCCTTCTTATGATAAATATAAAGCACTCCTCGAAGAAGAATATGGAGAATATGCTGATATTATTGAAAAATCCTCTAAAGTATTTTCTGAAGCTTTCAGAGAATTTCCTTTCCATATCCGCGTTCTTTATTTTGGCCCTCAGAACGGAGGTCCGGTAAATCCGCTATATCTTGAGCATACAGAACTCAAATCTACTATGACAGGATTTCCTTTTGACGATATTGATTCTTGGAGGGTTGTTTATCCTAAAGACATTTATATCGAACAATGGAGGAAACTTAGCGAGGGTTGGAAAAAAGGTTTAGATATGCTCGAGAACGTTCCCGAAAATGAATATAAACAATCTGCCATCGGTGGATATCTGCTTTTCCGTTCTTCTTATTTACAGTCATTATTTGTTGATGCGAGGGATAAGGGAGATACAGAGACAATGCTTTATGTAGCCCGCGAAGAAAGAGATAATGCAAAGAGGTTTTATGAGCTTATGTATAAAAATCCTCGTTTCGGTTATGAAGCTTCAAATCATTATTATTTCACTAAATTTCAACTTATAGAAAAGATAATCAACTGCGAAGATATAATTGATAAGTTGAGCTAATAAAACTAAATAACACATCCCGAGGTTATTTTCGGGATGTGTTTCTATATTTTGTGGGAGAGATTCCTATTTGATTTTTAAAGAAGCAGTTAAAGCTTCTGACGCTTTGAAATCCACTATCCATCGCAATTTCTGCGATACTTTTAGTTGTTTCTTCGAGTAGTGAAAGTGCAGTTTCGAGCCGATGAATATTTAGAAAATCCTTGAAGGACATATTAAAAGTCTTTTTAAAATAGCGAGACATATAATTATAGTCATATCCGCATTCTCTTGCTATATCCGAAAGTGTTATATTGATAGTGTGGTTATTTAAAATATAGTCAGCAATCCTCGGTATAAGGCTCGCTTCTTTTTCATTTTTTTCTATCAACGTAACCGATTTTAAATATTCATCGCATATCGCATATAGAGAAGCTTTCAGGGATAGCGAGGTCGGCGCAGGGTTATATACAAGATTTTTAAGAAGATAATCGTTTAACAGCTTATCGCAATTGATTTTCACATTTGTTCCGCGCTTGCCTGCAATAAGCTTCGAAAAGGATCGAACGTTATCTTCGGAAAAAACAAGAATCCAAAATTGTGTGTCGGGTTTGGGGAGAATACAATGAATATCATAAGGTAAAAACATCGCAAATTCGCCCGAAGAGAGATGGTAGTCATTATTATTAACAATGCAGTCAAGTTCTCCATCAATTATATAAATAAGCTCTATGTTTTTATGAAAATGAAAATCCCATTTCTTTCCAACGTAGAAAACCGCTTCATAGTGGTTTCTCTTAATTGAATTGAAGGTTTGATGTCTTATCATAAGAAAACCTCGCAATAAAGATAAATTATCGTGATAATTATAACTTAAAAGGTGTTATTTTGTCAATATTTTGCGAAAACTATAAAATGTTTTAAAATATCTTGACCAAAAGAAAAAATTGAGATAGTATATAGTAAAAGAAAGGGGAATATACGTGTATTATTTTTTAATTCCTATCATTTTGAGCCTTGTTGGCATAGCTTTTTATCTTTATTTCGCCCTTAAAAGATTTTGCGTTAGCTTCAAAATACCCGTTAAAACAAAAAAGAAAAAGGTGTTTCTTGGTTTTTTAGCGATTGGTGTTGAAGCTTTGTGCTTTGTGTTTGGCTTTTTTGGAATAGTTGTTTTGCTTCATTTTATTTTGATTTCCAATATTTGTCAGATTCTTAATTTTATTGTTAAAAAGCTTTTCAAAAGAAGCTATAAATATGGTTGCAGATTTTGGAAAAAGCTTTATGGTAGCAGTGTTATTTCTGTTATTTTAACTTCAGCTGTGCTTCTTGGCGGATATTTTAACATGCTTAACGTTGTAAAAACAGAATACGAGATTAAAACGGATAAAGCTATAAGAACTCAAGGTTATAGAGTTGCCCTTATTTCCGATGTGCATTATGGAGTTTCTCTCAATAAAATGGAGCTCGAAGCGGTGTGCGATGAAATAAGCGCAGAAAATCCGGATCTCGTCATTCTTTGTGGCGATATTGTTGATAACGAAACGAGTAAAGAGGGGATGAGAGAGGTTTTCTCTGCTCTCGGCGGCATAGACAGCGAATATGGAGTGTTCTATACCTATGGTAACCATGATAGGTCAATGAGAATAGTTAGAAGCCAATTTGAAGATTCGGAGCTTATAAACGTTATCGAGGAGAATAATA
>JAZORV010000097.1:0-1179 GCA_045656785.1 Acutalibacteraceae bacterium
TGCAAATAAAGATGTTTCGTTAACTGTTAATAGGGGAGAGATATTATCTATTCTCGGTGAAAACGGAAGCGGAAAAACAACCTTGATGAATATGATATCAGGTATTTATTTTCCTGATAGCGGTCATATTTATATCGACGGCAAGGAAGCGATTATTCGCTCGCCGAAGGACGCTTTCGATTTTAAGATCGGTATGATACATCAACATTTTAAGCTTGTTGATGTTTTTACTGCAACCGAAAATATAATTTTGGGCTTAAAAAGAAAAGACAAGTTTGATGTAAAAACTGCTTCTAAACAGGTTGGAGATATCGCGGAAAAATATGGCTTTGATATAAATCCTCAAAAGAAAACATATGAAATGTCGGTTTCTGAAAAGCAGACAGTTGAAATTATAAAAGTTCTATATAGAGGCGCTGATATACTTATTCTCGATGAGCCCACTGCTGTTTTAACTCCACAGGAAACTCAAAAGCTTTTCTCTGTTTTGAGGCGAATGAAGGAAGACGGCAAGTCCATAATAATCATAACTCATAAGCTTCATGAGGTTATGTCGCTTTCGGATAAGGTTGCTGTTCTTAGAAAAGGCGAATATATTGGAACTGTTAACACCTACGAAACGAGCGAATCTGAGCTTACCGAAATGATGGTCGGCAAAAAAGTTTCTCTCTCGATAGAGAGAAGCGAGCCTAAAGAGCCTCAAGATAGGTTAGTTGTTAGCAATCTCGAATGTATGAACAGAGAGGGCGTTAAGGTTCTTAACAACGTTTCTTTTACTGCTCGCTCAGGTGAAATTTTAGGCATTGCTGGAATTGCAGGCTCCGGTCAAAGAGAGCTTCTCGAGGCTATCGCAGGTCTTCAGCATGTTGATTGCGGAGAGATTGTTTATTATGATCCCAAAACGGGAGAAGCGGAAAATCTACGTGATAAAACACCCGTTGAAATAAGGGAACTCGGCGTTCGGCTTTCCTTTATTCCGGAAGATAGACTTGGTATGGGTCTTGTAGGAAATATGGATATAATCGACAATATGATGCTCAGAAGCTATAAGTCGGGCAGGTCGGCGTTTGTTGAGCGCAAAGGTCCTAAGGACCTTGCCGAGCGCATCATCCGTGACCTTAACGTGGCAACTCCCGGCGCTACCACACCCGTGCGTCAGCTTTCGGGCGGTAACGTGCA
>JAZORV010000098.1:0-11326 GCA_045656785.1 Acutalibacteraceae bacterium
TCCTCGGCTCCCCTTGCGAGGGGAGCTGTTTTTTGCGCCAAGGCGCTAAAAAACTGAGGGGAAGTTATAATGCATAAACAAATACTATTTAGAGGCGAATATTAATCGCCCGTCATAAAACATAAAAAATACACTAGTTCGTATTACGTACTAGTGGTGAAAAGTTTTATATAAAACACAAACAAAAAAGCAAAGGCAAAACATAGCCCCGTTCGTCATGGCGAACGCCGTGATTTTAGATATTAGATTCTCTAGATTCGTTCAAGCTGAACTCTGTTGCGAAAATTAATGCAATAGAGCCGCGAGTTTGAGCTTCGCTTAGTCTTTTTGCATAGAGTTTTAGGGAATATCGTTTGACGTTTGTTGTCCGATATGGCACAGAAGAATTATCTTCTAAAATCACCTATTATTCCTTTATAGCTCTTGAAAAACTGCATATAATATGCTATAATATATATCTATTATTATATATAAAATTATATTGGATAATTATGTTCTTTTTTAAAGGGGGTGGATCGAGAGATGGCGCTTAAAAAATGGATAATTAAAAACTATGATAAGGAGCTCGCCAAAGAGCTTTCGGAAGAATGCGGAGTTGATGCTTTTTTAGCTCTTCTCGCTATAAATCGCGGCGTTTCGGATGCTCTCGATCTTGATATTTTCTTATCTAATGACCCTGAACTTGAAGACCCCTTCAGCCTTTGCGATATGGATATTGCCGCAGGGAGGGTTTCTTTTGCGCTTGAAAACAACGAGAAAATAACTGTTTTCGGTGATTACGATTGCGATGGTGTTACCGCAACTGCTCTTTTATATTCCTTCTTAAAAGAGCAGGGAGCAGACGTGGATTTTTATATTCCAAATCGTTTGACTGAAGGTTATGGAATGAATCTCGATGCAGTTCAACATTTGAAGGAGAAAGGAACTAAGCTCATTATAACGGTTGATAACGGCATTAATGCCGTTGCTGAAATCGACCTTGCGAATGAGCTTTCTATCGACGTTGTTGTAACAGACCATCATCTTCCCCAAGGCGCGCTTCCGAATGCTTGCGCAATAGTAGACCCTCATAGAAGGGATGATTATAGCGAGTGTAAATGCCTTTCCGGAGTTGGTGTTGCATTTAAGCTTGTTTCGGCAATTTTGGGGGATGACCCGTTAACCCTCTTGAACAAATATGCTCAGCTCGTAACCCTGGGCTCTATCGGAGATATTGTTCCTCTCCTCGGAGAAAACCGAATTATATGCAAATATGGCCTCGCTTATATAAACAATGCACCTATTCCGGGTCTGGCGGCGCTTAAAGAGGTCAGCTCTCAGGATAAGCGCGAGATGAACGTTTCTTCAGTTTCCTTCAGCATTGTTCCGAGAATAAATGCCGCAGGAAGAATGGGAAACAGTGAAAGAGCTGTTGAGCTTCTTTTGGCTCAAAACAGTGATGAGGCTGTAATTAAAGCAAGAGAGCTTGATAAAGAAAATAGCGATAGGCAGGCAATTTGCGAAGAGATAACCACCGCTGCTTGCGAAATAATAGATAACGAAGAAAAGTTCAGAAACCGAGTTATCTGCGTTTACGGCAGCGGATGGCATTCGGGAATTATTGGTATAGTTGCATCAAAAATTGTTGAAAGATATAATCGCCCCGCCCTCATTTTTTCTGAGGAAGATGGCATTATGCATGGATCGGGAAGAAGTGTTGAGGGGCTCAATCTCTTTGAGGCGGTAAGTTTTGCTGAATGCGAAACCGTTACCTTCGGCGGTCATGAAATGGCAGTTGGAGTAACGCTTGAAATAGAAAAGTTCGATGCTTTTTCCAAGCTTGTAAATGAATACGCTGAGAAGATACCTGTAAAAATTCCTTCTATATCGCTTGATTGTCGCTTGCGCCCTGAAATTATAAGTCCTCAGCTTTGCGAGGTTATATCAGGGCTCGAGCCTTATGGTGCGGGTAATCCTGAACCGATTTTCGGGCTTTTTGGCACAGTTATAACTCAAATCGACCCATTAAAGTCAGGCAAATTTGTAAAGATAACTGTTGAAAAGGGAGGCTATGCCTTCTCAGCACTTTGCTTTAATTATAATATCGAAAGCCTGCCTTTTCAAAAAGGCGCTGTAATAGATCTTGCATTCTCTGTTGGATTAAATGAATTTAAAGGCAGGCAGAGCGTTAATCTTATTGTTAAGCAGCTTCGCCCAAGCGGAATCGGGGAGGATAATTATTTTGATTCTCTTAATACATACGAAGAACTTTTGCTTGGAAAAGAAGGTCTTGAGCTTGAAAAAATCCTGCCATCAAGAGAAGAATTTGCGGCAGTTTTCTCGATGGTGAGAAATGCCAAAAGAATATTAACAGAAGAAACCATCGCGTTCCGTTTTCATAGCTTCGGGCTTGGAAAAATCAAGGTTATTTTAGAGGCGTCTTGTTCTTTGGGGCTTATGAAATACGTCGGTGATGATATGGTTTCGGGATATCTTATAAATCCTATTAAAGAAAAGGTTAATTTAGAAGAAGCTCCGATAGTGGAGAAAATAAAAAAATATATAGAGAAGGGCGGTGAGGCGCTGTGATGTCAGATAATTTTAAGGTTTTGGAAGAATTAATGCTTGATCAGGGAACGAAATATGATATTCCCTTGATAAAGCGCGCCTATGAATTCTGCGTTGCTGCTCATGGCGATCAAAAGCGCCTTTCGGGAGAGCCTTTTTATATGCACCCCTTCTCTGTGGCTAAAATTCTTATCACTCTCGGAATGGATACCGAATCTGTTGCCTCTGCGTTGCTTCACGACGTTGTTGAGGATACTGAGGTTTCTATTGAGGATGTTAAAAAGGATTTCGGCTCTGATATCGCGACGCTTGTTGATGGTGTTACAAAGCTCGGCAAAATGCCTTTGGTTACAAAGGAACAGCAGTTCAGCGAGAACGTCAGAAAAATGATGATGGCTATGGCAAAGGATATCCGCGTTATCATCATAAAGCTTGCCGACCGCCTTCATAATATGCGAACGATAGATGCCCAAACAGAGAGCAAGCAGAGGGAAAAATCCTTGGAAACTCTCGAAATATATGCGCCTATCGCTCATAGGCTCGGTATCAGCGCTATAAAAGAAGAGCTTGAGGATATTTCCATAGCTCATCTCGACCCGATAGCCTATCATGAAATCGAGCTTCAGCTCAGCTCTCATAAATCTCATAGAGAGCAGTTTTTGAAAACAATAAGAGATAAAATCGAAGAAACAGTAACAAGGTTTGTCCCAGGGATTTCTATTACCGGCCGTGTTAAATCTATCCATGGCATATACAGAAAAATGTATATGCAGGGCAAAAGCTTCGAGGAGATTTATGATATATATGCGGTCCGCGTTATAACCGATACTGTTGCCGATTGCTATAATATATTGGGTGTTATTCATGATATCTTCCGCCCTATTCCGGGAAGATTCAAGGATTATATCTCGATGCCTAAGCCAAATATGTATCAGTCCCTCCATACAACTGTTATCGGTCGCGAGGGAATACCTTTTGAAGTTCAGATAAGAACCTGGGATATGCACCACACCGCCGAATACGGAATCGCCGCCCATTGGAAATATAAAGAGGGCATTGAGGGAAGCGATAAGAGGCTTGAGGATAGGCTTGCTTGGATCAGGCAGATTCTTGATAGCCAAAAGGAAGCAGACGATGCCGAGGATATCGTTCAAACTATCAAGAATGACCTTTCTCAAGAGGATGTTTTCGCAGTAACTCCTAAGGGTGATGTTATAAACCTTCCCGTCGGCTCAACGGTTATCGACTTTGCTTTTGCCATCCATACCGCTGTTGGCCAAAGAATGATTGGCGCAAAGGTTGATGGAAAGATAGTCCCCTTAAATCACGTTATCGAAATGGGCGAGATTATTGAGATTTTAACAACAACTCAGGCAGGTCATGGCCCGAGCCGAGATTGGCTTAATATTGCTAAGACCAGCCAGGCAAGAAATAAAATCCGCTCTTGGTTTAAAAAGGAGCGCCGAGAGGAGAATATCGAAGCGGGTAGGCAAGAACTCGAAAAGGAATTTTCCCGTAATTCTATAAGACTCTCGGAAGAAAAAATGCAGGAATTTATTTCAGATATTGCAAAGCGCCATAAATTTTCAACCATTGATGATTTTTATGCGGCGCTTGGCTTCGGCGGAATAACCATATCTAAAATAATGCCTCGAGTTAAAGAGGATTATGCTAAGATGATGAAATCCGCCGCCCCCGTTAATATTAACGAGATGATTTCAAGCGCAAAAAAATCCTCCTCGCAAGATGGAGTTATCATTGAGGGAATCGATAATTGCCTTATAAAGCTTTCTCGTTGCTGCGACCCGCTCCCCGGAGATCCGATCATAGGATTTATAACCAGGGGACACGGTGTTTCAATTCATAAAAGGGACTGTAATAACGTTCCGAAAATCATCGAAAAAGCGCTCGAACCTGGCAGATGGATTCCTGCAAGATGGTCTGAATCAACAAGGGATTCCTTTAAATCTCATCTTCAGATTCACGCTATCGACCGCCCAACGCTCCTTGCCGATATCTCTCTTTCGGTTGCAGCGATGCGAGTTCCCCTTCATGCGGTTAATGCAAGGCTCATAGGGTCGGGAGATTGCCTTATTGATATCACAATCAGCGCAGAGGGCGTTGAGCATCTAAAGAGCATCTGCAAAAAGCTTGAAAAGGTGCAGGGCGTAATAAGTATAGACAGAGGTAATTTATAAATGAAAGCAGTTATTCAAAGGGTATCGAAAGCGGAAGTCGTGGTAGATGGAAGCTCGGTTGGAAAAATTGGAAAGGGCTTCTTTCTGCTTTTGGGTGTTGGCGAGGATGATACCAAGTCCGATGCCGAAATATTGGCGGCAAAAACTGCAAATCTTCGCATTTTCGAGGATGAAAACGAGAAGATGAATCTTTCGGTTCTCGATATAGAAGGGGAGATTTTAGCGGTTTCGCAGTTCACCCTTATCGCCGATACCAAAAAAGGCAACCGACCCTCATTTATAAAGGCTATGAAGCCCGAAGGCGCAAATGAGCTTTATGAATATTTTAAAGAGAAGCTCAAGGAAAACGGAGTAAAAACCGTTGAAAGCGGAATTTTCGGCGCTGATATGAAATGCGAAATTCATAATGATGGTCCCGTAACTATCGTTTTAGATACTGAAATTTGGAGAAAATAATATGCATCAAATAAAGGTTGAATGTTTTTCTGAAGGCAGCTATGGTTGTAATTGCTATGCTGTTTTTTCGGGGGAGGAAATTGCCCTCGTTGATATTGGAGAAGCAACCGACGAGATAATTGAGTTTGCAAAAAAGAATAAAGATAAGATTAAATATGTTTTGCTCACCCATTGCCATTATGACCATATTTGTGGCGTTGAAAGGGTCTTAAAGGAAACCGATGCCAAGCTCGTTATCCATAAAGCGGATGCGATAGGGCTCGAGAATCCCGAATATAGCTTGAGCGCCAGAGTGGGCTTTCCTCAGCCACAAATAAAGGCGGATATAGAGGTCCAAAACGGAGATAAGCTTCCCTTGGGCGATAGCTTTTTCGAGGTTTTGCATACTCCGGGGCATACCTCGGGCAGCATTTGCTATTTAATCGAAGACAAAATGCTCTCGGGCGATACTCTTTTTGAAGGCAGCATCGGCAGAACCGATTTTATTTCGGGCTCAATAGAGCAAATGAAAAGCTCTTTAAATATCCTTAAAAACCTCGGGGAGGACTATGAGGTTTTCCCGGGGCATGGTTATCCAACAACATTATTTTCAGAAATTGAAACCAACTATTATTTTAATTTATAATTATGAACGTATTTATTAAAGGCCACGATTTTAAATATGAAACCGAAAAGCTCATAAGAATATTTCTGCCCTTCCAAAGGGTCGATTTTTCAGAGGAAAGGGAAAACGCTGATATCCTTCTTACATTAGAGATAAAGGAAGATATCGCAGAGCTTTTCGCCTCAGTTAATATTGAGGGCAAAAAACAAGAGCGAAGCGCAAAAATAGAGAAAACAAGCGAAAAGGAATACGAAAGAGAGCTTGCGGTTTTATTATATAAATGCTTTGTTGATGCTTTTGGCATATCATCAAGATGGGGAATATTAACGGGTGTTCGCCCCGCCAAGCTATATAGCAAACTCAAAAATTCCCAAGGCGAAGCCGCGGCTAAGAGTTATTTTAAAGAGAAGCTTTTAGTATCGGATGAAAAAATTGAGCTTTGCGAAAAAACCTCTATTGGGGAAAAAGCAATTATCGAGTTATCCGAGGAGCGCTCTTTTAGCCTATATATCGGCATTCCCTTTTGCCCCAGCAGATGCTCTTATTGCTCCTTTGTTTCGCATTCGGTTGAAAAGGCAGAAAAGCTTATTCCGAGATACGTTGAGCTCTTATGCGAAGAGATAAAGGAAACGGGCGATATTGCAAAAAAATGCGGATTGAAGCTTGAAACCGTGTATTTTGGCGGAGGAACTCCGACAACCCTTTCTGCCGAGCAGATGACCGCTGTTATGAACGCGGTTAAAAGCTCTTTCGATTTAAAAGGAATCAGGGAATATACCGTTGAAGCAGGCCGCCCCGATACGATAACCTTAGAAAAATTAGAGGCTATAAAACAAGGCGGCGCCGATAGAATCAGCATAAATCCTCAAACTATGAATGATAACGTGCTTGAGATTATTGGCAGAAGACATTCTTCCGAGGATACGAGAAATGCTTTAAAAATAGCCCAAAGCGTTGGGTTTAAAAATATAAATATGGACCTTATCGCAGGCCTTCCCGGGGATTCTCTCGAAAGCTTCAAGGCAACGGTGGATGAGGTTATAAAAATGAATCCCGAGAGCGTAACCATTCATACCCTCTGCCTTAAAAAAGCCGCTAATATGACCATTTCTGATGGCATTGAGCAGCTTCAAAAGGGAGAAGAAGCCTCAAAAATGCTCGAATACGGAAAAAGGACTCTCGAAGAAAACGGACTTTATCCATATTATATGTATCGCCAGAGCAAGATGGTCGGCAATCTTGAAAACGTTGGTTATTCTAAAACGGGATTAGAAGGGCTTTATAACGTATATATTATGGATGAAACCCATTCGATTCTCGCTTGCGGGGCATCGGCAGTAACCAAGCTTCGCGCATATAATGAAAATAGGATAGAGCGCATATATAATTTTAAGTATCCCTATGAATATATTGATAGATTTTCCGAACAGCTTGAAAGAAAGGAGCAGATATTAAGGTTTTATGATAAATAATATCAAAAAGCTTAATTCTTTGGTTTTGAGTGACCCCAAAGCGCTCGTTTTGAGGGTCGAGGAGGAATATCATAACAGAATCAGAAAAATCGCAGAGGAAATTAAAAATAGAGAAGAAATAAGGCTCGTTCTTTTGGCAGGCCCTTCGGCTTCTGGCAAAACTACCAGCTCAAAGCTTTTAAGAAAATATCTCAGCGAAAAGGGAATTAAAACAGAAACATTATCTTTGGATGATTATTATAAATCTCAAGAGGATATGCCTCGCGATGAATACGGAATGCTCGATTTCGAGAGCGTTTATTCTCTCGAAACAGATGAAATTATATCCGACCTTTCAGCGCTTTCAAAGGGAGCCGAAATTGAGGTTCCAATTTTTAACTTTCCCAAAAAATGCCGCGAGATGGAAAGGCGAAAAATAGATTCGAGAAACGGAATCGTTATTGTTGAGGGGCTTCATGCGCTAAACCCCGTTATCATTTCTCATATTGATAAAGCGCATATTATTAAGCTATACGTAAGCGTTGTTGCGGGATATGAGGACGAAAGCGATATAAAGCTCGAAAGCCGAGATATAAGGCTGCTCAGAAGAATGTCGAGAGATCTTTTATATAGAGGCTCTTCGATTGAAAATAGCTTGAATCTTTGGTCGAGTGTTATAAGAGGCGAGGATAAATATCTCTGCCCATTAAGGTATACCGCCGATATCGAAATATGCTCATTTCATGATTACGAATTGGCGCTTTTTAAAGGAATAATGTTCCGAAAATTAAAGGAGCTGCACGAGGGCGTTCCGAATTACCAAAGCGTTTTAAAAATATTGCATTTTATGGAAGGCTCAGAAGTTTTAAGCCCTCTGTACATACCTGAAAATTCGCTTATGCGCGAATTTATAAGTTAAAATGAAAGGATAAAAAGCTATGGGATTTTTTGAAACAACCGCCGAAAAGGCAAAAGAGGTCTTCGAAGAAACAAGCAAGGTTGCAGGAGAGGTGTTTGAAACCTCGAAGCTTAAATATAGGCGGAGTTCCATTGAAGGAGATATCAGATCAAAACTTGAAAGGCTCGGAAAGTATGCCTATTTAGCCAAGGTTAAAGGCGCTGATTATTCCGATGAATCTGAAAAGATTTGCGATGAAATAAAAGCCCTTATCGAAGAAGAAAAGGCTATTGATCTTGAAATTGCAGATAGAAAGGGCAAGAAAATTTGCTCTTGCGGAGCATATAACCCGAGAGATTCAAAATTTTGCAACGAATGCGGAAAAGAGATTTAAAAATGGAAGAAGTTAAAACAATCGGCGTGGTTATTGCCGATGATGAGGAATACGCTCCCTTGATGGAGTATGTTGAGAAGTATTCGGGTAAGGAGTTTTCCTTTTATAATAGAAAAGGGCATGAATTCGAGCTCGAGGGCGGAAAAATAAAGGTTCGCTTTATTCTTTCGGGAATAGGTAAAATTAATGCCGCGCTGGCGGCGCATAAGCTTATAAGCGATGGAGCAGATGTTATTCTTAACGCAGGGCTTTCAGGCGGAATTTCGGGTATATCTCGTGGCGAAATAATGGTTGGCAAAACCTTTATGGAGCATGATTTTGATTTAAGATGCTTCGGATATAAGCTTGGAGAAAAACCCGGCCAAAAATCCATCTATGAAGCCTCCAAAAAGCTTAATAGAATAGTTATGAATAAATATAAGGGAATAAAGTGCGGCCCTGTTGTTACAGGAGATAGTTTCGTAAGTGACTCTGTTCTTCGCGATATTCTCAAAAATGAATTTGGCGCGATGTCCTGCGATATGGAAACTGCGGCAATAGCTTATATTTGCGATGAAAGCAAAATTCCGTTTATGTCTATTAGAAAAATTTCCGATGATGCCGGGGATGATGCAAATTCAAGCTATCGAGAAATGAATGAACTCAGAGAAAGCTGCCTTATAGATATAATTTTTGAAATTTTACCCGATACCATAAATGTAAAATTTTAAGAAAAGATGAGCGTTTTATAAGGTGAAATTAAGCTAAAATGTTTTAATCTTTTAAAAAAATGCATAGTTTTTAGTGAAAACATACAAAAAAGATGCTAAAATTTCGTGAATTTAGCAAAAGATTTCGATAAACACTTGATTTATTTCGAATTTGTGATAAAATAAATATATGCTTAAACCAAGCATCTTAAAGCGAGGGTTAATCTCGCTTAGAAATTTTTAGGAGGACTTGTAAATGAACAAGACAGAATTAATCGCAGCAGTTGCTGCAAAAGCAGAAATCAGCAAGAAGGATGCAGATGCAGCCGTTGCAGCTTTGATCGAAACTATTACTGAAGAGCTCAAAGCAGGCAATAAGATCCAGATGGTAGGCTTCGGTACTTTTGAGGTTAAGAACCGTCCTGCAAGAACCGGTATCAACCCCCTCACAAAAGAATCCATCCAGATCGCAGCTTCTAAGGCTCCCGCATTCAAGGCTGGTAAAGGCTTCAAGGATGCTATTAAATAATTAAAACATAGCGCAAAATGCTGTCTTTAGATTTCTAAAGGCAGCTTTTTTTAAGGAGATATTATGAGACTTGATAAATATCTTAAGGTTTCGAGAATAATCAAGCGCAGAACCGTTGCAAACGAAGCTTGCGACGCGGGCAGAGTTATGATAAACGGAAAGGCGGTCAGGGCTTCTTATGCGGTAAAGAAAGGGGATATAATAGAAATCTCTTTTGGAACGCATTCCGTCAAAGCACGCATTCTTGACGTCAGCGAATATGCAAAAAAAGAAGAAGCCTCGGCAATGTATGAAATAATTGAATAAAAGAAAAAGCTCTCTCATATAAATTAGTAAATTATATGGGGGAGATTTTTTATGCCTCAAGAGTTAGCATCAAAAAGAAAACAAAATATAATATTGGAAAATTGCGAAAAGCTTTTTTTAAGTGGCGTTCAAACAGTTATCAGCTTCGATGAAGAAGCGATGAGCCTTCAAACGGATAACGGAAGGCTCGAAATAAGAGGAAGGGATATGAAGATTACCTCTTTTGATACTCAGGGCGGAGATATGTTGGTTTCGGGATATGTTTATGCGATAGTTTATAGGGAAGAAAGCGCTCGCGGTGGTTTTTTAAAGAGGATGTTCAGCTGATGAGATTGGATTTCAGCAATTCTCAGCAGGCGGTAACTTTTCTGTGGTCTATACTTCTCGGAGTTGCGGCTTGCCTATTGTATGATGTGTTGCGGTTCCTTCATAAAACTATTATTAAGGGTAGCTTCGCTGTATTTTTAGGGGATATAATCTATTTTTCGGTTATATCTGTAATAACCTTTTGCTTTTTTATTTTGTTTTCAAAGGGAGTTATAAGGATGTACGTGTATTTTGGCGAGCTTTTGGGCTTTATTCTGTGCCGAAAAACCTTATCCCGACTGATTTTCCCTTTAATCATAAAAACAGATCAATGGATAAGAAGATTGCTTCTGAAAATTTTTGCTCCGATATCTAAGTTATCCTTATATGCGTTTGAAAAATCCGGAGCTTTTTTGCTTAAAATATTCGATAAATTGAAAAGGAAAAGAGAAAAAGCCAAGCAAAAGAAAGAAGAAAAGCTAAAAACCCAAAAAAAGATGAAAAAAGTTAGAAAAAACTCTTGAAACTGATAGTGCATTTGTTGTATAATAATGCAGTAATATGGATTATTATGATTTTGAGAAAGGCAAAGAGAAATGAAGAGCTATATATTCAGAATTGCATTGCTTTGTTTTGCGGTGTATTTAGTTGTGAATTGCATAAATCTTCAGGTTGAGCTCGCGGGCGAAAGAGAAAAGCTTGAAGCTCAGGAGAGAATAAATAAAGAATCCGAATTCGAAATCGAGCGCCTTTCCAATCTTATTGAAAACGGCGAGGATGCCGATTTTATTGAAAGCGCGGCAAGAGAGAGATTAGGTTTTGTTTTCCCCGATGAGGTTGTTTATAAAAACATTTCGGGGTCATAAAAATATAAAGGTTTAAATTCGGCTGAATAAATCGGCCTCAAGGAGGAAATCCAAAAGAATATGCAAGTTGTTGTTGGAGAAA
>JAZORV010000099.1:0-2246 GCA_045656785.1 Acutalibacteraceae bacterium
AGTTTTGAACTTTCGGTAAAACAAAATTGATAGAGGGGCCGATTTTGTTTGTTCCGGGCAAAACCGCACCCGTATCCCATAAAATTTGCTCATATTTTGTTTCGCCGATTTCAATAACTGCTTTAATTTTAGACTCGGCGGTATTTATGGAATTGTTAAGCAACCAAAGCTCAGCTGAGAAGCAATCTCCCGCTTTCCATACAAAGCGCGGTATTCGAGCGCTGGCAAGAACGGGTCGCAGAGATTCTTTAACAGCAAAATATCCGGATTTTTTAACGTTTGGATATGAAATAAGAGTGTTGTTTGCGGCGGTAATCCATGGCTCGTTAAAGCACCAATTTATCGCCATGGAGCAATAGGGCCATTTTCTTCTCGCCTCTTCAAAAATCGCTTTGTATCCTAAATCTTGAAGCCAACAAGATTGCTCAACAATCTGCTCTAAGCTCTCAGCCTTGCCAAAATAGTATTCAAGCGTTGATAAACAGAGCCAACTGTCCCCAACCCAAGCGGAAAAGCCGTGATGCGTAGTCCAGCTGTCGGTTTTATTTATCGGAAAAAGTTCTTTTTCGGGGATAATCTTTTTGAGCTGAGAAACGGGCGCGATGGCGGGAACGCCAAACTCGGTATATGCGGTATTTTTAGCAGAATTGAAAATCTCGAAAACGTCCTGTCCTGTCCAAAAATCGCGGAATGTATATCCGCCGTGTGCCATGCCAATAAGAGGGGAGGTTGCCAAAAAGCATCTTCCAAAATCATGCTCATAGCAAAGCTTATTAAGAAGCCTGAGCGCTTCGGATTGGTCATCCATCTTAGACCAACCATTGAAAAGCTCGTTTCCGCCACACCAAAAAGCAAGGCAAGCATGAGAACGCAATTCTTTAATAATCGAAATTGCTTCTTTTTCGAGAATCTGCAAATAATGGCGGCTGCCGATATAATTATTGCAAGCCAGCATAAACTCTTGCCAAACGAGGATTCCCTTTTCATCGCAAAGGTCATAAAACTCGGGTTTATTTATTCCCGAACCGCCCCAAATGCGAAGAATGTTAAAATTCGCTTCAACGGCAAGGCTCAAAAGCTCATCATATCTTTCTTTGGTAGTTCTGCCGGGGAAGAGCTCGGGATTGACCCAGTTCGAGCCCTGAGCAAAGATTTTTCTTCCGTTAAGCTCAATCGTTATCGGGGCGGCATATCTGCCTTTTGGGAAGCCCTGCGGTTCGTCGTTTGTACCCTCGTTTCTGACAAGGCGCAAGGTTTTAAAACCTATTTTTCCTCTGACAGAATGTCCTTTCGTTTCGGCAACCCACGAGTAGAGATAGGGCTCTCCTTGCCCGTTGCACCACCAAAGCTTAACGTTTTTAATGGTGAATTTAGGCTCAGTTCCTTTATAAACAATATTCTTCTCTTGGTCGCAAAGGGTATATGTAACAACCTTTTCTGCTTGGGTTTTAAACTCAACCTCGGCAATATCGCGAGTTTCATTAAGTGCATAAAAAGGCTCGCAATAGCTTATATAATCGCTGTTTCTCGTTTCGATAAAAGCGTTTCTCCAAATACCTGAAACGAGCAATCTCGGGTTCCAATCCCACCCATAGCAAAAAGGAGGTTTACAGCTTTGGTCGGCTTGATCTCGGCATTCATCTGCACCCTCTCTTTTCGGATGAGGATGAATTATAACCTCAAGCAGTGAACCGTTTTTAGCTTTATCAGTTATATCAAGTTCGGATTTAGAGAACATTCCCTCGGAGGAATAAAGCAGCTCACCATCTATTTTTATATCGAAAATATAATCTATACCTTCGGCAACAAACCAAACGGTTTCATCGGATTTCTTATCAAAATGAAGGTTGGATCGATAAACCCACCAATAATCCTCAAGCTCTTTGAATTTATTAACGTTATCAGAATATTGAATATCGCCAAAATTGTTTTTTAAAGCATAATCATATTGAATATTTCCCGGAACATCGGCGGGAAAACTTTCATATTCAACCTTGCCTTCGTTATCAAAACGGGCAGCGGTCCATTTTTGATAGAATTGCATAAAAAGAGCCTCGTTTCTTAATTTTTTATTAATTTTAACATACCAAAAATAAAAAGTCAACAAACCGAAAATTCGATTTCAGGCTTAGTGAATCTTTATAAATTATTACCCCAATAAAGCATTAACTTCTGAAGCTTTAACGTAAACAAGGGCTAAAATTAATAAAAACTCTTGTAAAATAAGAAAAAAGCATATATAATAA
>JAZORV010000100.1:0-5695 GCA_045656785.1 Acutalibacteraceae bacterium
TTGTTGCAAAACGGGCAATACCAAAATCGGTAACCTTAATTGTACCGTCAGGCAAAACCATAATATTCTGTGGTTTAACATCGCGGTGAACAATACCCTTATCGTGTGCATGCTGCAGACCCTTTAGGATTTGTGAGGTGAAATACACAGCGTCCTTCCAGCGAAGACTACCCTGACGCTCTATGTATTCCTTAAGTGTAATACCGTCAATATATTCCATTACGATATACTGAATCAAGTCACCGAAGGAAACATCATAAACCTTAACAATATTAGGATGAGATAAAACAGCAATCGCCTTTGACTCATTTTTGAAGCGACGAACAAACTCAGCGTTGCTTACAAACTCCTGCTTCAAAATCTTAATTGCAACTATTCTGCTTTCGATAGTATCATAAGCCTTATAAACGACAGCCATTCCGCCAACGCCTATAATCTCTCTTATTTCATATCTTCCGTCTAATCTTTTTCCAACGTATCTATCCATTATAATCTTCCTACCTTAAAATTAAAGTTAATATCCGTTTAATTAGATAACACAACAAGCGTTATATTATCTCCGCCTCCGTTATCATTGGCGGAATCAATCAAAATCTGAGGATATTCATAAAAGTTTTTATCTTTTATCTTCTCTTCGATTTCAGCAACAGAAAGATAATTTGTTAAACCATCGGTGCAAAGGAGTATGCAATCATTATCCTCGAAATCAACCTCATTATATTCAATCCCAATATCTTCGGCAACTCCAAGCGCTCTTGTTATAACGTTTTTATTAGGATGTTTTTTAGCTTCTTCCTCGGTTAACTGGCCTTTATCGATCATAGATTGAACAATCGAATGGTCCCTTGTTATCTGAGTAAGCTTATTATCTCTTATAAAATATGCGCGACTATCGCCTGCATGAGCAATATGAGCAACGCCCCCGGAAATGATTACAGCTACAACAGTTGTTCCCATTCCTGCCAAAGATTCAATGGTTCTTGACATATCATAGAGCCTAACATTGGCACCGCAAATTGAAGATTCAAGCAAGGCTCTTATTGAATTTGAGCTCATTCCTTCATGATATGAAGAAGAAATATATTCGGAAATAATTTTTACAGCATTTGCGCTCGCTATATTTCCGCCGTTTGCACCGCCCATGCCATCGCAAACGACCGCCCAAGCAGTTCCCTCGAGCAATTCGCCCGCAGCATAAGAATCCTGGTTACTACTTCTAACAATGCCTGTATCAGTTTTGCTTGCTATTCTCATTGAATATCGCCTCCTTCAGGGGTATGTTCACGCCTTAGTTGTCCACAAGAAGCGTTGATATCCGCTCCTAACGTTCTTCTGACAGTTGTTGTAATTCCAAGGCTTTCCATTTTATTTTGGAAAGCTTTAATTCTATTCATATCAGGTCTTTTAAAATCCCTTTCAACAACAGGGTTTGCGGGTATAAGATTGACATGGCAAAGCATTCCTCGAAGCTTTCGAGCTAAAAGCTTTGCATCTTCATCGCTATCGTTAACGCCATCTATCAGCGCATATTCGAAGGAAATTCTTCTGCCTGTAACCTTCAAATAATCTCTGCAGGCTGATAGAAGCTCATCAACGTTATATTTTTTATTAATCGGCATCACCGAGCTTCTTACTTCATCTCTCGGCGAATGCAAAGAAATAGAAAGCGTTATCGGCATATTATATTCCGAAAGCCTTTTAATTCCATTAACCAGTCCGCTGGTAGAAACTGAAATATGGCGAAGCCCGATATTGAGCCCCTTTTCATCCGAAACGAGCTTTAAAAATTTAATTGTATTATCAAAATTATCAAGTGGCTCGCCCATACCCATCAAAACAACGTTTGAAACCCTTATACCATTATCTCTTTCGGCTTTATGGATCTGGGATAATATCTCGGAAGCGGTTAAATTTCTTTTTAATCCATTTATTCCTGAAGCGCAAAATTTGCAACCCATTCTGCAACCGACCTGAGTTGAGGCGCATACGGTATATCCATGATGATATTTCATCAAAACGGATTCAATATATTCGCCATCGTTTAAACGATAGAGATATTTAACGGTTCCGTCAATAGCGGAAACAAGCTTTTTTTCAATATAGAGGGATGCGATATAGCATTTTTCAGAAAGCTTTTCTCTTAGAGTTTTTGAAATATTTGTCATCTCATCGAAGCTTTCGGCGCCCGATTGAAGCCAGGAGAAAATCTGATCCGCTCTGAATGTAGGCTCTCCCATATCTTTAATCAAAGCTTTAAGCTCCGCGCAATCCATCGATTTGATATCAAGCTTATCCATTTTTCGCCTACTTTCTTCTTAATATCGCATAGAAAAAGCCATCACATCGCTTCTCGCCCGGTATAAGATGGATATATTTCTCTCCACCGAGGGAAGCAACAAGCTCAAATTCATCGTTGTTTTCCAAAAATCTTTCAACAACGGCTTCATTTTCGGCTCTTCTTAAAGTGCAGGTTGAATAAAGAAGTTTTCCGCCGCTCTTTAAATAATCAGCGCTAATTCTTAAAATATTATACTGCACGTTGGGTAGATTTGTCAAATCATCGGGATTTTTATATTTTATCTCGGGTTTTCTTCCGATATCACCAAATCCTGAACATGGAACATCACATATAATTTTATCAAATTCTCCAAATGACTCATTAAACTTCGAAGCATCGTTCACCAACGGAGAAATTATGCTAAGGCAAAGCCTTTCAGCACCATTTTCAATCAGCTTCACTCGATGCGGATGAAGGTCGCAAGCGATTATTTCTCCGGTATTTTCCATAAGCTCTGCGGCAGTAAACGTTTTTCCGCCGGGAGCCGAGCAAACGTCAAGGAGTCTCTCTCCTTTTCTCGGAGCAAAATCATTTAGGCACAGCTGAGATGCCATATCCTGAACATGGAAAAGTCCCTTTTTATAAAGGCTGATATCCTCAATTGCACCGAACTTCTCGATTCTTAAACAACCGTCAAGCTCGGTTTCAAAAACAGAAATACCTTCTTTTTCCAATTCTTTATTAATATCGCTTATATCGGCGGTATTATTGATTCTAATATATGTATCGGCAGCCTCAAGTGATTCCTCGAGCATTTTTTGAGCGCTGCTCTCCCCTAAATATTCCGTAAGCTCCGAAACTAACCACTCAGGGCAAGAATATCTAATTGAAATGGATTTTATATCTTTTCCTTCGGGTAGCTGTTGTGGTTCTCTTAAATAAGACCTTAATATTGCATTAACAAAGCCCGAAGCATATTTTTCCTTTGAAGCTTTAATAAGCTTAACAGATTCATTTACAGCCGCCATATCAGGAACCTTTTCCATATAGACTATTTGGTAAAGCCCCATTCTTAAAGCAACTAAAACGAGAGGAGAAAGCTTTGAAAGCTTTTTGGAAGAATATTTTTCCAAAAGCCAATCGAGGGTGAGTTTTCTTTCAATAACGCCATAAAAAAGCGCTGAGCCAAACCTTTTATCTTGAGAGCTAAGCTCATTATTTTTCAAGGCAGAATCAAGAGTCAGATTAGAATAGCCGCCTGAAAGCTCAGTTTTTAAAAGCGCATCAAATACAATTTTTCTAACGTTCATGGCATTAATCTCTTCTGCTTCCGCCGAGGAAACGAACAGCATAATAAAGCAATAGCAAGAAGGATTGAATCATAGCAGCAACGTAGGTCATAGCCGCGGCTCCAAGCACCTTCTTTGCACCGACTGCTTCATCGGGCGATAAAAGATTTTCCGATTTTATGGCTTCTATCGCTCTTCGGCTTGCATTAAATTCAACAGGAAGGGTTATGAACTGAAAAACAAAGGTCGCACCAAACAAAATCAACCCACAAAGGGTTAGATTAAACATATTGATCGCAAATCCGATAAGCATAAGCATAATACCAACAATAGGGCCATACTGTGCAAACGGAATTATCGCCATACGAAGCTTTATAGGAACGTATTTTTTGGCATACTGAACCGCATGACCCGCCTCATGCGAGGCTATTCCGACAGATGCAATGCTCGGAGAATCGTAAACCTCAGCCGAAAGCCTTATAACGTTAGCTCTTGGGTCGTAATGGTCGCTCAAATGTCCTGCAACCTTTTCAATCGCTACATTATAAACACCATTAGCTTCAAGCACACGCCTTGCGGCTTCGGCGCCTGTAAGCATCGAACGATTTATAATTTTGGAATATTTAGAATATCTTGATTTAACTAAAAACTGCGCCGCAAGCATTAAAGCCAGAGAAACAGCGGCGATGCTTAAATACAATGGATCGAAATAACGACCATAAAAAAACATAGCAAACTCCTAATTATAAAATTATACCTTTTTCTATCTTTGCGCCTCGGAGATAATCCGCAGCATTCATTCTTTTTTTACCCTCAGGCTGAATTTCGAGAAGCTCGACAGCTCCGTTTTGACATCCGATAACAAAGCGTTTATCGTTTTCGAGAACCTCTCCAATCTCACCTGAAAGCTCGCATTTTTTTACGCTATATACCTTTATTCTTTTGCCATTTAAGAAAAAATATGCACAGGGCCAAGAATTAAAGCCTCGAACTAAACAATCAATTTCTTCCTTTGTTTTTGAGAAATCGATAAGCGCCATTTCCTTATTTATAATAGGCGCATGGCTTACACCTTCCTCGGGCTGTTTTTGAGGCTTAATGCTATCGAATGAATCAAGAGTTTCATCTAAAGTTTTAGCACCAAGGGCGGCTAATTTATCATGGAGAGTTTCGGCGGTATCCGAAGGCTCTATTGCTATCTCTTTTTTTAGAAGCATATCGCCCGTGTCTATTCCTTCGTCCATAAGCATTGTTGTAACACCTGTTTTTTCATCACCACAAACAATGGACCACTGAATAGGAGAAGCGCCTCTATGCCTCGGCAAGAGCGAAGCATGAACGTTAACACATCCAAATTTTGGAAACTCCAATATTTCTTTAGGCATTATTTTGCCATAAGCCACAACAACGATGATATCAGGATTTAGCTCCTTTAATATTTCCATCGCTTCGCCTGTTCTTACAGAGTTTGGCTGATAAACCTTAAAGCCCAGTTCGAGCGCTCTTACCTTTACAGGAGGAGGCGCCATCTCATATCCTCTGCCTTTGGGCTTGTCGGGCTGAGTGAAAACCCCTAAGACATTATGCTTTTTAGCTAAAACATCGAGACAGCCAACAGCAAAATCGGGAGTTCCCATAAAAACAACATTCATTAATTATCCCTCGTTTTGAAATGAAATAACTTTATCGATAAACAAAACTCCATCGAGATGATCTATCTCATGGCAAAGAGCTCTTGCAAGCAAGCCCTCTCCAACAATCTCGTATTCTTCGCCATTTCTATCGAAAAATCTTACCTTAACCTTGCGGGGTCTATCCGTAACTCCCCAAACACCGGGGCAAGAAAGACAACCTTCGCTCTCATTTTGAGAGCCCCAAGTTTTAACAATTTCAGGGTTTATAAGCTCGATAAGGCCTTCACCAACATCAATAACGCAGATTCTTCTTAAAATTCCGATCTGTGGCGCAGCAAGACCACAGCCATCCATATCATACATAGTTTCAGCCATATCGTCTAAAAGCTGAGCCAATTTTTCATCAAACTTTTCAACCGTACGGCAAACTTTTCTAAGCGTTGGGTCCGGATTTTTAACAACTTCTCTGATAGCCATTAGTATTTCTCCTTAAT
>JAZORV010000101.1:0-4343 GCA_045656785.1 Acutalibacteraceae bacterium
GACATAAAAATAACCCCCTCAAAGTAGTCTTGAAAACTTTTTGTTTTTTCAAGTGTCTACTCTAAGGGGATTATATCAAATTGGTGCGGTTTCTTCTTTATTCATGAATTATTCCGTCGATTTCGTCTTTGTGGCAGAGAATGTGAAAATAACTTTTATCGAATTTATCATTTGCACAAAGCAAATAAGACTTTTTAGATTGTCTTATCATTTTCTTTCTAACGTTATTTTCTTCGGGCGAAATGTCGGTAAGAAAACCATCTTCTGTTACTCCTCTGCAGGAAAACAGCGCAATGCTTGCATTATATGTTTCTATAGTTTTATAAGCTTCTTCTCCAACCAACGATAAGGAGGTATTTAAAAGTGTGCCTCCTGTTGATATAGTGCTTATTCCATATTCGGCAAGTTTAGAAAGAGCTTTAACTCCGCTTGTTATAACCGTTAAATTATTTTTAGTTGCAAGAAAGGGAATTAAGTAGTAACAACTTGTTGAACCATCTAAAAAAACGATGTCGTTATCATTAATCAGTTCAATAGCTTTTTGAGCTATTATCGCCTTTGCTTCGCTTTGTTCGTATTCTCTGATTAAAAAAGGTATCCTATTTTTGGATTGCGGCGTTTCTTCAAGGACTGCTCCGCCGTGTATTCGCTTTATCAAGCTTTGTTTTTCAAGGTTTAAAAGATCTCGCCTTATAGAAGGCTCGCTAATAAACAGAGCTTTTGCGAGCTGTTTGACGGTTGCTTCCTTATCCCTTAGAAGAATTTCAAGAATTTGCTTTTCTCTTTCGATGCTCATTTAATCACCTTAACTTTATTAAATGCTCAAAAACGCTATAAATATATCGAGTTGTTTTAATGTTGCTGAGTATTATGAGCATTTGCTATATAATAACATGTGTTTTAGTCGTTGTCAACATATAAAGAAGGTTTCCAAGGATTTTTCAGAATATCTGCGGAGAATTTAATTTTAGATAAAAGAAATTTGATAATAGATAAAGTTTGTTTGTTGTTTGGATTTTTATATTATGATATAATCAATAAAAAGGAAGGTGTCAAAATGGTTAATGAAGAACATATAAAATCTCTTGAAGAGCGAATTGAAAAACTTGAAAACATATTTAACACGCTCGTTTTAAACTATAAACAAAATATAACGCTAAATGGCTGCGAAATAGAAAACGTTGTTTTAGAGAAATGTAAGAATGTTATTTTTCAGCATAACGAAACACAAACTGCTGTTTTTATGGGGTTGAAAACAAGCATAAATTCTTCTGCTGTTCACAATCTCGATTCAACAAAAGTTAAAAAATGTGTGATAAAAAACAGTGATATACATAACGTTAACAGAGGATAAGAGGTGCGGTGTTGGAGCATATTACGGTTGGAAGAAAATATAATGAAGGAAAAGTTGCATTTGTCGAGTGCCAAAAAAATAGCGTTTTGGACGATATAAATATTAAGGATCAATGTTTTTTGTTGATTATTTTAACAAAAGGTAGTTTGGAATTTTTAGTTGGAGATAAGAAGATTAAAGCCGAAGCTCCTTCTTTTATTTGTTTTGATGAGCTGGAGAATCCTGCGATTGTTTCAAAGCTGAAAGCTCAATATTTTTGTGTGTATTTCCATCCGAAATTTTTAAATATAAATATGACATTTTCGCTTTTGCGCTCCGAGAATTATAGCGATATAGCAACCATTCACGATATGTTTTTGCTTAAGCCTTTTATTGATAAAGTCTATGTTATCCCTATCGTTGAAACGCAGATCAAAAAAATTGAACAGTCTGCCGAATATATGATAGAGGAGCTTATCGAACAAAGGGATTGGTATTGGTCTTGCAGAGGTCGCTCATATTTTATGGAGATCATAATTGCCTTGGAGCGAATGTATGGTCTTATAGGATATGGCGCAAATCATCAAAAGGCGGACAATGCGCCCGTGATTAATAATCCGAAGCTTAGGGATGCTGTCCTTTATATTGAGGGGCATTATAGCGAGAATATATCTCTTTCTGATATATCTTGCAGCGCAGGAATAAATCATACCACTCTTACTGCTCTTATGAAAGCGGAGTTAGGGTGCACCGCTATTGAATATTTAATGAATTATCGGATTGTGGTATCGAAAAAACAACTTAGTTTTACTGACATACCTATTAAAGAAATAGCCGATTTGGTGGGATTTAAAACCGTTCAACATTTTAACCGTGTTTTCAAAGAAATAACCGGTTCAACTCCTGCCGAGTTTCGTAAATCTGCAGTTAAAATCAGAAAAGATGCTTTAAATGGAAAATATGTTTGAATTAAAGAGAATGTTGAAAAAAGGAGGAAATTTTATGAGAAGATCAATTGGGATGCTTTTGATAATGGTATTGTTTTTATTTTCATGCGGATGTATGGAAAAAAAGGAAAAAGCGGTTTCTGAAAGCGTTAATTCGATTGAAGCGCACGAAGATACGCAACAGCCCGAACCCTACGAAGCCGAAATGCGTTTACCTGAGGTTAAACATTCTTTAAATGATAGTAATGTTAGTTTTGCTGATATGGTGGTTTTCGAAGACGGAAGTTATGTTGTTTCGGGATGTCGTTTTGAAGATGATTCAAGCAAAGCAATAATTCAGCTATACGATGAAAACTCTAATTTTCAAAGAGAATATAAGTATGATTATGAAAATGGATTTAATGAGATAGCAGTATGCTCCGATGGCGGACTTATAGCTGTGTCCGCAAGTGGAACTAACACTTTCATTAAATTGAACAGTAGATTTAAAATTGAAGCAACAACTGATTTTGAAGAAGACGCATTTGGCGTTACCGTTCAAGATTTAGCGGAAATTTCACCGGAGGTTTTTGCCGTTGCTTATGTTGTTGCAGATTCTGTTGATTTTACAGAACGTGTGCAAAAGCTCTCTTTTTTCAATGGGTATGGAGGGGTGATTGAAACCGTTGAAACTATGAAGCATAACGACCCGTCGGATGCAGAAATAATTTCTGACGGCGAGGGCGGTTTCTATTTGTTATCATCTTGTAATGAAAGCTTAGTTAACACTTTCCCTATGCTTTCTGAAAGCTATGATTATATGAAGGCATCAGAAGCGATAGTTATGCTTTTCTCGGAGGATAGAAATATAATATGGTCTAAAACCTTGGGCGGAGAAGGAAATGATTGGATAGAGGAAGGAGCAATTGATGAACAAGGCAACATATATTTAGCCGTTGGAACAGATTGGTATGGTGCCGATAATTTCTGGGATATGGGAGTTGATCCTTCTGCGCCTTTTCGAAGAATGCTCGTTAAATTAGATAGTCTCGGAAATATTGTTTATCGTCTTCCTCTATCCAATAAAGGAATGGCAGTGGATCAGATATTTGGTATACATATAAAGGATGATTTGGCTTATGTTATAGGAATGACCGACTACTTCGACGGTTATCAAGCAAAATATCCTTGCGAGCAAATTGCACCCGAAGAAAAAGGGGCAAGGGTATTTTGCGTTTACAACGTTTGCGTGGATAGCAATGGCAATGAGCTTGATAGAAAATTCTTCAGATGCGATTTGAATGACGAGCCATGCGATTCAGAAATGTTGCCTGATGGCGCAATAGTAATTGCGGGAAGTGTCTCTGATATTGATAATCCTTTTAATATAGATTTTTATGACGACGTTTATAAAATGGCTTCAATATTTGTTTATCGTTAAATGTTGAAAAACTAACCTTTATATGATAAAATACCTATAAAAAGATATAAAGGGGAATATTAAATGGATTTTGAAAAGCTGATAACAGAGAGATATTCTGTAAGATCTTTTAAGGCGGAGCATCTGCCTCAAGAGATAATTGATAAGATTTTAGAAGCGGGACATCTCGCCCCAACCGGCTGCAATTATCAGCCGCAAAGGGTGTTGGTGCTTAATTCCGATGAATCAATAGAGAAGCTGAAGTGCTGTACAAAATGTCATTTTGGCGCACCTACTGCGATGCTTGTTTGCCATAATAAGGACGAGAGCTGGAAGCGCCCCTATGACGGCGCGTTATCATCACCCGTTGACGCGGCGATAGTAGCAACCCATTTAATGCTTGCTGCCAAAAATCTCGGTGTTGGGTCTTGTTGGGTGATGCATTTCGACCCTCAAAAAATGCGCTCAAGCTTCAATATACCCGATAATATCGAGCCGATAGCCCTCCTCGTTATGGGCTATCCTTCGGAAAATGCAAAACCCCTCGACCTTCATTTCAAAACCCGCCCAATTTCCGAAACAGTATCTTATGATAGTTTTTAAAAACTACGACCGCGCTAAAGCCATTGTGATATAATCCCCTTAAAGTAGTCTTGAAAACTTT
>JAZORV010000102.1:0-1411 GCA_045656785.1 Acutalibacteraceae bacterium
CGGGTTTTTCTTGAGCGCACTGCTCAAAAGCTCGAGAACCTCCTCAGCAATAGCATCAACTCTATCGTCATCGTTGCCGAATTTCGGGAAATCGCCCTCGGTTTCGAAATCGCAGATAATTCCTCTTTCATCGAAAATCGGGGTAACCTTCGCATATTTTATAGCAGAAAGGCTATCGGCAATAACCGAAAGACCTGCCGCACCGAATGCCATAAGGCGCTCAACCTCGGTATCATGGAGGGACATCTGAGTTCTCTCATAGGCATATTTATCGTGCATAAAATGGATGACGTTCATCGTGTCAACATATTGACCCGCAAGCCAGGTTATATAGTATTTAAGGCGGCGGTAAACCTCATCGAAATCGAGAACTCCCTTATCCATCGCAGCCATTTCAGGGCCAATGAGCATTCCCGTTTTTTCCTCTTTTCCGCCATTGAGAGCCATCAAAAGAATTTTGGGAAGATTGCATCTGGCGCCAAAGAACTGCATCTGCTTTCCAACCTTCATCGCGCTAACGCAACAGGCGATTGCATAATCATCGCCATAAATCGGACGCATAAGGTCATCCGATTCATATTGGATAGAATCGGTTTCAATAGATACCTTCGCGCAGAATTTCTTAAAGCCCTCGGGAAGGTCGTTGGACCAAAGCACGGTTAAATTCGGCTCGGGAGCAGTTCCAAGATTATAAAGCGTGTTGAGGAAGCGGAAGGCAGTTTTTGTAACGAGAGTTCTGCCATCCTTCGCCATTCCGCCGACTGCCTCTGTTATCCACATGGGGTCGCCACCGAAAAGCTCGTTATATTCGGGGGTTCTTAAATGTCTTATCATTCTGAGCTTGATAACGAACTGGTCGATAAGCTCCTGAGCGCCCTTTTCATCGAGAATTCCCTTTCTCATATCTCTTTCAAAATAGATATCCAGGAAGGTTCCAACACGACCTAAGGACATTGCGGCGCCGTTTTGCTCCTTATTTGCGGCAAGATATCCGAAATAAAGCCACTGAACAGCCTCTTTGGCATCCTTTGCAGGCTTCGAGATATCAATGCCATAAAGCATCGCCATCTCCTTTAATTTTCCCATAAAATCTATCTGCTTATAAAGCTCCTCGGAAAGACGGATGTTTTCCTCCGTCATTCTCTCTTTTCCGAGCTCAGCCTTATCCTTTTTCTTCTCCTCAATCAGAGCATCCATACCATAAAGGGCAATTCTTCTGTAATCTCCTATGATTCTGCCTCTGCCATAAGCATCGGGAAGCCCTGTTAAGATGCCGGTATGGCGCATGGCGCGCATAGTATCGGTATAAACCCTGAAAACGCCGTCGTTATGGGTTGTTCTATAAAAGAATTCATCTTCAATTTTTTGAGAAAGCTCATAGCCATAAGCCTGGCAAGCGCTTCTCGCCATT
>JAZORV010000103.1:0-2565 GCA_045656785.1 Acutalibacteraceae bacterium
TGCGATATGGCGGAGGCGGTTGAGGATGCTTTCAGATATAATAAGCTTGTCCTCGCAACGACCACCTATAATGCCGATATCTTCCCCTTTATGAGAGAATTTATAAACCATTTAACCGAGCGCAATTTCTCTAATAGAACGGTAGCCTTCATCGAAAACGGAAGCTGGGCGCCGATGGCGGCAAAGGTTATGAAAGGTATGTTCGAAAAGAGCAAAAACCTTGTGTTTGCTGAAAACACAGTTAAGATTCTTTCGGCATTGAATGAAGAAAGCTCGGCGCAGCTCGATGCCTTGGCTGAGGAATTAAGCCGAGAATATATCGCTTTGGGCGATAACGTGGCAGATAAAAATGATGCCTCCGCCCTTTTCAATATCGGCTATGGACTTTATGTTATAACCTCAAACGACGGCAAGAAGGATAACGGGCTCATTGTTAATACAGTGACTCAGGTTACCAACACTCCAAACAGAATCGCCGTTACGATAAATAAGGAAAACTATTCTCATCATGTAATCAAGCAGACGGGGATTATGAATATCAACTGCTTAACAGTTGATGCACCCTTTGCAGTTTTCGAAAAATTCGGATTTATGAGCGGCAGAAATGCTAATAAATTTGAGGATTGCGAGCCTAAGCGCTCAGAAAACGGACTCGTTATTCTCCCGAGATATATCAATTCCTTTATGTCCTTGAAGGTTGAGCAATATATCGACCTCGAGACCCATGGAATGTTCATCTGCTCGGTTGAAGAATCGAGAGTTATTTCTGATAGAGATACTATGACTTATACTTATTATCAAAACAACGTTAAACCCAAGCCTGAAATTGAGGGCAAAAAAGGCTATGTTTGCAAAATCTGCGGATATGTTTATGAAGGCGAGCCCCTCCCTGAGGATTTTATCTGCCCGCTTTGTAAGCATGGCGCCGCTGATTTCGAAAAAATAAAATAAATTTTTAAAGGAGAAATTTAAAATGAAAAAATACGTATGCGATGCTTGCGGATGGATCTATGATGAGGCAGAGGGCGCACCCGACCTTGGAATCGAGCCCGGAACAAAATTTGAGGACCTTCCCGATGATTTTGAATGCCCCCTTTGCTCAGTTGGCAAGGATATGTTCTCTGAAGAATAATTCCCATGGGATAATTAAACCAAAAGCTCCACCCTTTTTGAGGGTGGAGCTTTTTGATGAACGATTAAGGATGACAGAGTGCATCTGTCGGCTGGTTGCTAAAAAATGTTCTAAAAATCGGAAAATAATAAAGTGTTGATCAAAATAAAAAAATAAGAGCGCACATCAGGCGCTCAACATATATATTATACCACACTTTAGCCCAAAGGTGTTAGTAAAAATTTTGGACAAATTTTTGTGCAATTTGCCATATTGACAAATATGGACTTATCTGCTATTATTAAGGCAACAAAAGAAAGGAGATAAGACCAATGAACAACGATCCGCCCGCAATGTTAAGAAAATAAAAGGAAAGGGGTGAGTCCAAAGTACAGTTAGGTTTTTCTTCGAACGAAATTAAAGAAAGCGTGAGTCCAAAAGTAAATTAAGCAAAAATTCGGAACGAAATTAAAGATGGGTGTGAGTCCAATCATTTAAAGAATTAAAAACCGGAACGAAAAGTAAAGGTGTGAGTCCGAAGAACAGTTAAGATTTTATTTATTGACAAAACTGCTAATTTTAAGAAAGAGTGATTCCAATGGGACAGATGGTGAAAACCTGAAGATCTAAAGAAAATACAAATCAGCCGAAATTTTCGGCGCAGTCAAAAAATCAAGGTATAGACCAATGTACTGATTAAATTTTAATTTGATTTTAATTTCAATTTTTCATTAAATTCTTTCCTAAAATATTTTATTTTTATATTATAAACCCTGTCGAGGCAGTCTCCTCGGCGCGAGATCAGAGGTATATACCAATGATAAATTAAGCTCTTTCAAAATAAGAATATAAACCGGGCTCCTTTATGGAGCGCAGACAAAATATGAGAGGTACACCTCCGATGGTTCATTAAATTTTTAAAATCGGCAAAGAGGCCAAAGCCCCAAAAGCGCGTAAAAATGAAGAGATAACAGTTTAGCGGCTCAGGAGAGTCGGTATGATAAAAAAGGCGCAGGGATAAGCTTTAATAATAGAAGAGGCGGTGTAACGGAACGTGATCATAAGCAAACACGTAAATCTGCTCTTTAAAATCAGGTTCGGATTATCCGCGTTTGCTTAAGGATAAAATGCCTAAAAAAGCAACTTTTTGTGGGCTAATGTGTTAAAAAGACACGGTATGAAAGAAATCGCTTCTCAAAAAATGCCGAGAAAGGAAACAGTCCCAAACGGACTTAAAAATTAAATATAAATGAATATAGATGAACAAAATTAAAGGGCTATCCCAAAAAGCAATTTTTGAGATAGCCTTTTTTATTTAGCAAAAGTACGAATTTCCGATGCAGATTAGCTCCCAAAAAAGACCGAAGCAGGGCAGAAGGAAAAGGCAATTCAAAGCAAAGAAAAACCACAGCAGGGCAGATGAAAAAGGCAATTCAAAGCAAAGAAAAACCACA
>JAZORV010000104.1:0-5104 GCA_045656785.1 Acutalibacteraceae bacterium
GATAATATCCTTTGTAACCGATAATTCCAATATCCCTCCCGAAAGATTTAAGGAGCTAATGCTCAACGTCGGAGAGCTGGTAACCGATATGGGAACGGTTTTAGAAGGCGAAATGGCCGTTAAAGAAGGACTTATAGATAATCTCGGCGGCTTGAAGGAAGCAATAGATTGCCTCTACCAAATGATAGAGGAGGAGAAAAAATGATTCTTCATTCAGTTGTTCCTTCCGAAATGATTTTTCCCCCCGCGCCCAACAATGCGAAATATTATAGATTAAAGCATGGCTTTGCCGAGGTTTCCGATGAAGGCGGCAAGATGCTTTTAAAAAGAATCAATTCAACTAATCTTTCCGATTATCTCAGCGAAAATTATATCATAGGCAAACCCTTCTCATAAGGGTTTATACATATTTTAAAAGAGGTGCTACATAAGCTATGGCAGAAGCCAAAAAGAAGAAAAATCAGAAAAACAGCGGTGCTAAAACTCGGGCTAAAAAGAAGCCTGCCAGCGCTACCGCAACAGAAATCGAGCAGATGAAGCAGCAAGAAAGCGCGGGATCTGCAAAGAAGCAGATAAGAGCTATCTGCGTTTTTGCGCTTGCCGTTATTTTGATGGCAATAGCAGTTATAAAAACCGATGCTGTTATTCCGAAGTTTCTACATAATTTAATGTTTGGTCTCTTTGGAATTTGCGCATATATTATGCCTGTGCTTTTGGGCGCGTCCGCGATTTTCAGCGCGATGGATAAAAAAACCGATAAGCTTGCAGGCCGAATCATTCAAAGTGGTTTCCTCATCTGGTTTATTTCGGCGGCGGTTGATATTTTTTCAGCCTTCAGAGCTGAGGATTTTATTGCCCATATCTCGGAGTGCTATAAATATGAAAAGATTTTCGGTGGAATCGTCGGCGGTATTTTAGGATATCCGCTCGAGGTCCTCTGCGGAGAAACTATATCTAAAATAATCATCGTTATCTTAATTATCGTAACCCTTATGTTAGTAACGGGGACAACCCTCGTTTCCGCTTATAGAATGCTTTCGAAACCAATCAAAACCGCAGGTAAAGCAATCGAAACCAAAATGGAGGAGATCGAAAAACGTAAGCAGCAGGGCGCTCAGCCTCAGATAGATTTCCCCCTTGCAGGGGATGAGGAGAACGCTCCGTCGGTCGAAGAGGTAACCGAAAGACCTTTGAACGTTGCAGAAAAACGCAAGAAGGTTATCGCTACCTATCGAGGCGAAGATTACGTTCCCGAAGAGCCCATGGAAGAAAAAACAGAGGAAAAAACTGAAGAGAATTTCGAGCCTATCGAGCCTATAACCTTTGATTCTATAAGAAAGGAAACGGTTGAGGTTCCGAAGGTTGAAGCTTCCGAAATCCCTGAAAAAGAAGAAAAAGCAGAGGAAAAAGCTCCCGTTATCCCCGAAGGCCTTTCTTTAGAGGATATTCCCGAGGATGAGGAAGCATATCGCTTCCCTCCGATAACCCTCTTAAAGGAGCCTAAAGGCGGTGTTGCCGCCGTGGGAGACCACGAAGCTACGGGCGAACAGCTTGTTAACATCCTTCGTTCCTTCGGTGTTGAAACCAAGATTATAAATATCAGCGTCGGCCCTTCTATAACAAGATACGAGCTTCAGCCTGCAGCTGGCGTTAAAATAAGCAAGATAACAGGCCTTTCGGATGATATTGCAATGAACCTCGCAACAGCAGGCGTAAGAATCGAAGCGCCTATTCCGAATAAGCCTGCGGTCGGAATCGAGGTTCCCAACAGAAACACAAGCATCGTAACAATAAGAGAAATAATTGATTCCAAGCCTTTTATGACCTCGAAATCCAAGCTTACCGTTGCTATGGGTCGCGATATCGCGGGAGCGCCTATCGTAACCGATATCGCAAAGATGCCACATGGCCTTATCGCAGGTGCAACAGGCTCAGGTAAATCTGTTTGTATTAATTCGATTATTATGAGCCTTCTCTTTAATGCAACTCCGGACGAGGTTAAGCTTTTGATGATTGACCCAAAGGTTGTTGAGTTGGGCGTTTATAATGGCATTCCGCATCTTCTCGTTCCCGTCGTAACCGATCCCAGAAAGGCTTCGGGCGCGCTCGGATGGGCGGTAACAGAAATGGAAAAACGCTACAAGATGTTTGCCGAAAATGACGTTCGAAATCTTGAAGGTTATAATCGCTTAGCGGAAAAAAGAGATGACCTTATAAAAATGCCGCAGATAGTTATCGTTATCGATGAGCTTGCTGATCTTATGATGACTGCGCCGCACGAGGTTGAAGATTCTATTTGCCGAATTGCCCAAAAGGCAAGAGCCGCAGGAATGCATTTGCTTATCGCAACGCAGCGTCCATCTGTTGACGTTATAACAGGTATTATCAAGGCTAATATTCCGTCGCGTATTGCGTTTGCAGTTTCTTCGGCGGTTGATAGCCGAACAATCCTTGATATGGGCGGAGCTGAAAGGCTTCTCGGAAAGGGTGATATGCTCTTTAATCCCGTTGGCGCTATAAAACCTAAGAGAATTCAGGGCTGTTTTGTCAGCGATGAAGAGGTCGAAGCGGTTGTTGAATTCATTAAGGGGATCAGAACCAACGAATATGATAGCGATATCATGGAAGAAATTGAGCGCCAGGCGGCGGCAAAGGATTCGAAAGGCGCAAAAGATTCGGGAGCGAACGACAATGATGATGCAGACCCGATGCTCTCCGCCGCTATCGAATGCGTTGTTGAAATGGGTCAGGCTTCAACCTCACTTCTGCAAAGGCGCTTGAAGTTAGGCTATGCCAGAGCCGCAAGAATCATGGACGAAATGGCAGAAAGAGGCATTGTCGGCCCTTATGAGGGCGCAAAGCCGAGAGCTGTTTTGATATCAAAAGCCCAGCTTCTTGAAATGCAAGCAAGAGGCGAGAATACGGAAGAATAAATATGTTTTTACCTATTTCTAAAAAAGATATGCAAGAGCGCGGAATCGATCAGCTCGATTTTATCGTTGTAACGGGGGATGCTTATGTTGACCATCCAACCTTTGGAACTGCGATAATCTCCCGCGTTTTAGAAAGCGAAGGCTATTCCGTTGGAATAATCGCTCAACCAAACGTTAAAACAGACGCCGAGTTTTTAAAGCTCGGCGTTCCTCGCTTTGGATTTATGGTTAATGCGGGCAATATAGATTCGATGGTTGCGCATTATACCGCCGCTAAAAGAAAACGTAGCGAGGATGCTTATTCTCCGGGGTGCAAAATGGGTCTGAGACCGGATAGAGCAGTAACCGTTTATTCGAGGATTTTGAAGGAGCTTTTCCCCGATATCCCTGTAATTATCGGTGGTCTTGAGGCATCGCTGAGAAGATTCGCTCATTATGACTATTGGGCTGATGAGGTTATGCCCTCCGTTTTGCTCGATTCGAAAGCCGATATTTTATCCTTCGGTATGGGCGAGCGCCAAACTAAGGAAATAGCAAAAATTTTGGCGAATGGCGGCAAAATCCATGACCTCAGAGAAATTAAGGGCATTTGCTACGTTGCCGATGATCCATCAGGGATTAAGGGAATAACCCTTCCATCCTTTGAAGCTTGCAAAAAATCGAAGGAAAAATATGCCGAAAGCTGCAGAATCGAATATGATGAGCAGGATGCGGTAAGGGGTAAAAGGCTAATTCAGCCTCATGGAAATAAATATCTCGTTCAGAATCCCCCAATGCCACCCCTTTCAACCGAGGAGCTCGATGAAGTTTATGAGCTTCCCTATGAGCGATATTATCATCCGATTTATGAGAAAATGGGCGGAGTCCCCGCAATAGAGGAAGTTGAGTTTTCGATAACCCATAATAGAGGTTGCTTCGGAGCTTGTAATTTCTGCTCTATTGCCTTTCATCAGGGAAGGCAAGTGGCTGTAAGGAGCAAGGCTTCGGTTGTCAGAGAAGCTGAAAAATTAGCCCAAAATCCTCATTTTAAGGGATATATTCATGACGTTGGCGGACCAACTGCCAATTTCCGCTTGCCCTCTTGCGAAAAGCAGCTTAAATCAGGGCTTTGCAAGGGCAAAAAGTGTCTGGCACCAACCCCTTGCAAAAATATGCAGGTTGACCATAGGGAATATGTTGATATTTTAAGAACCATCAGAGAAATCTCCAAAATTAAAAAGGTGTTCATTCGCTCGGGTGTTCGCTTTGATTATCTTATGGAGGATGAATCAAAGGAGTTTTTCAAAGAGCTTGTTCGCCATCATATAAGCGGACAGCTGAAGGTTGCCCCCGAGCATTGCAGCGCGGCTGTTCTCGATAAAATGGGTAAACCCCATATCGAAACCTATAAACGCTTTGCAAACGAGTTTTATAAGCTCACTAAATCTGAAAATAAAGAGCAGTATTTAGTGCCGTATCTTATGTCAAGCCATCCCGGAAGCACCTTGAAGGATGCAGTTGAGCTTGCGCTGTTTCTTAAAAAAGAGCGCATCCGCCCCGAGCAGGTTCAGGATTTTTACCCAACCCCCGGAACTATCTCAACCGCAATGTATTATACCGGGCTCGACCCACATACAATGAAGCCGGTTTCGGTTCCAAAATCAGCCGAAGAAAAAAGGCTTCAAAGAGCACTTTTGCAGTATTTTAAGCCCGAAAATCAAGACCTTTGTATAGAAGCGCTTAAAAAGGCGGGGAGAAGAGACCTTATCGGAAACAGTGCTGAATGTTTAGTTAAACCTAATGCTAAATATCTTGCGGAAATGAGGGCAAAAAACTCGATGCCGAGCAAAAATGCAAAGGGCAAAAACAATAATCGAGCCAAAGGAAAGAGTCACCTTGGCGGAAAATGGGATGGAAAAAGAAGATAAAGGAGAAAATTATGCTGATAATTGATAGAATAGAGGGCAATATCGCTATTGTTGAAACCGAAAACGGGCATTTAGACATTTCCTTATCTGCAATAATCGGCAATCCCAAAGAAGGGGACGTTCTCTCAAAAAAAGGTGAAGGCTATATAATAGATAAAGCCGAAACCACTTCAAGAAAAAGCAAAATTCTCTCCCTTCAAAACAGTCTTTTCAAAAAATAAAGAAACCGCCCGATGATTCGGAACGTACTCTTAAGGACAAATT
>JAZORV010000105.1:0-16830 GCA_045656785.1 Acutalibacteraceae bacterium
ACAAAGATTTATCCTTTGTTTCGCCGCCGCTATGTTCAGCGACAAGGAACTATTTGTTAATAATTCCCAATCATTATAACAAAAGCTTTGCACAAAAAAGCTCCTCAAAAGGGGCAACGCCCTAAAGAATACAAACATTATACTCTTAATTTCGCTAAAAATCAAGGGCAAAAAGTTACAAAATGGTAAGTTTATCATATATTGACATTAAATATATAATGTGGTAAAATGATGGTGTATGTGAAATGTAAAATAAGGCTATAATGGTATAGGTTAGGCGAAACAATATTGTTTCGCTGCAAAATCTTTGATTTTGCGACAAATTTTCAATAAAAATTTGTTCTATTCCATTGCAATCGAATGCAGCTGACAAGCATAAGCTTGTCAGAGGCAGAATTTATTCTGCCAAAACGGTTATAACCGTTTTCTACAATATCGATTATAATTATAATTAATGAATATGATAATAAATGCAAAAAAATACAGGTGAGCTTATCAAAAAACTCACCTGTAAATTCTTTTTGCAATTAGATAGCACGAGTAACCTTGCCAGAACGCAAGCAACGGGTGCAGGCATTTATACGACGGGGAGAACCGTCAACGATAGCCTTTACGCGCTGTACATTAGGCTTCCATGTTCTGTTGGAACGTCTGTGTGAGTGGGACACTTTAATTCCGAAACTGATTTCTTTGCTGCAGATGTCACACTTTGCCATGAGTCTGCACCTCCTTAATAGATTTACAATAGCAACAAATATAATAACAGATAATTTCGAAAAATGCAAGTATTTTTTTAAAAAAATTTGAAATTTCTCAAAAAAACGCAAAATAAACAAAAATCTGCCCCCGAAAACGGCGATTTTTAAAAGATTTGTATTGACTGAACTCTCTATTTAATATAAAATATATAAATAACTACGTATCTGGTTTGGAGAAAAGCGTATGATTCATAAAATTAATAATTCAAATATATATATTTCGGTTGATTCTTTGGGCGCAGAGCTAATATCCATCTGCGATGTTCACGGAGAGGAATATTTAGTTCAGGACCGTTCCTTTTGGGGCGCTCAGGCGCCTATCCTTTTTCCGATTGTCGGAAAGCCGAAGAAAGGGGAATATAAAATAGATGGCAAAACCTATGAGATCGAAAATCACGGTTTTGCAAAATCCTGCAATTTCAAGGTTTTGGAAAAGCGCTCCGATGCGATAACCTTCAGCCTAAGGGAAAGCGCGGAAACTTTGGAGAAATACCCCTTTAAATTTGACCTTCAGGTTTCTTTCGAGCTGGAGGGGGAGGCTCTTTGTCAGCGCTTCAAAATCAAAAATCAGGATGAAAAGCCGATGCCCTTTGCAATAGGCAGTCATCCGGGCTTTATCGTTCCTCGCGAAGAGGATGAAAAATATGAGGATTACGTTATAAAATTCGATATGATCGAAAACTGTGATTCCTGCATTTTGGAAGCCAATCTCACCGCCGAGCCACCTCGCAGAATCCCCGTTTTGGATAATACAGATACCTTCCGCCTCGATAGGGAGATATTTAAAAACGGCGTTTTGATTCTCGAAAAGCTTAAAAGCCGAGGCTTGGAATTTTATTCAAGCGTTAGCGGAAAAGGCATCAGAATGGGTTTCGATTCCTTCGATAATTTAGGCCTTTGGAGCTGGGGCGGAAAGGATTATATCTGCATTGAGCCTTGGTCAAGCCCCGGAACCTATTGCGACCCCTCGGGCGAGCTTTCAAAAAGAAAAGGTATGAGAACCTTGCAACCGGGCGAAACGGCGGAATATTCATATAAAATATCGATTATTTAAAGGGAGTTTAAAAAAATGATAAAAGCAGTATTTTTCGATATGGATGGAACCCTCGTTAATTCGATGGAGGATCTTGCCGTTGCAACTAATCATGCGTTAGTTGAACATGGTTTCCCTGCAAAACCAACCGAAAATTATGCCTATTATGCAGGCAACGGAATATACGTTATGATACAGCGCGCCTTAGAGCCTAACGTGGTTAGCGAAGAAGAATTGAAGCAAATCCGCAATGATTTTTTTGAGTTTTATGAAACGCATTGCACTGTTAATACATATTCTTATGAAGGCGTTGAATGGCTTGTTAAAACCTTGAAGGAAAAGGGTTATAAGGTCGGCTGCATAACAAATAAGGTAGAAAAAATAGCGCACGATATTATAAATCATTTCTTTGGCGGAATGGATATTGTTTATGGTCAGGTTGATGGCTACCCCAACAAACCGGACCCTTATTTCACTCTTAAAGCTATGGAGGAGCTCGGTGTTCGCCCCGAGGAATGCGCTTTTATAGGCGATTCGGGGGTCGACATGCAAACAGGCCTTAATTCGGGAACTCATCCGATAGGTGTTTTATGGGGCTTCAGAGATAAAGAGGAGCTTGAAGGAGACGGCGCGGAATTTACCGCCGCAACAGCTAAAGAGGTCCTGGAGATCATAGAAAACTATGCTTAAATATAAGAAGACTGTTAAATATCTTTACGTTGGATATATCGTTCAGGCGGTTGTTAATAATCTTCTGCCCTTGTTTTTCGTTATTTTTAAAACAGATTACGGCCTAACCTCCACAAAGCTCGGAAGCCTTATTCTTTTTAATTTTATGGTTCAGATTTGCGTTGACCTTGCCGCAACGAAATTCGGCTCAAAGCTTGGATACAGAGCATCGATGCTTTTGGCGCATACTTTTGCTACATTGGGGCTTGTTTTTATTACCGTATTGCCCTTACTTTTGAGCGATATTTTTATAGCCTTAATGATATCAACCTTCTTTTTCGCGGTCGGCGGTGGGCTAATTGAGGTTATGGTGAGCCCGATGATGGATTCCATCGATTTCGGTGAAAAAAGCGCCGCGATGAGCCTGCTTCATTCCTTTTATTGTTGGGGTCAGGTTCTGGTCGTTGCGGTAACGACCATCATAATCGCGGTTTTAGGGGATGAATATTGGTTTTATCTTCCCGTTTTTTGGGCGATAATTCCGTTTCTTAATATTTTCCCCTTCATAAAAGCTCCTCTTCCTCCGATGCTCGCGGAGGAAAAAAGAGAGCCCTTGAGGCTGCTTTTCAAAAAGCCTAAATTTATCTTGATGGTAATAATAATGGTTTGCGCGGGCGCATTTGAGCTTTCTATGAGCCAATGGGCATCCTATTTTGCCGAAACCGGTCTCGGAATTTCCAAAATGATGGGAGATCTTTTGGGCCCTTGCTTGTTTGCTGTTTTTATGGGGCTTTCGAGGGTCTATTACGGAATAAAGGGAGAAAAGCTTAATCTTGAACGCTCGATGATGCTTTCTTCCGCTTTGGGAATAATCTGCTATCTTTTGGCAGGCCTTTCACTTAACCCTTATATTTCGCTTATCGGCTGCGCGGTTTGTGGCTTTGCGGTTGGCCTTATGTGGCCCGGTATGCTGTCTTTAGCAGGCAAAACCTTCCGCGGAGGAACGGCCATGTTTGGCATCCTCGCCCTTTCGGGAGATTTGGGATGCTCTTTGGGCCCTTGGATTACGGGCTTATTTTCCGATATTGCCGAAAACAGCTCCGCTATAACAAGCTTTGGAGCAGGCTTCGGGCTTAGCTCTCAGCAAACAGCAATTAAATTTGGTATCCTTATCGGGGCGGTGTTCCCCATAATTGCGCTAATATGTCTTAAAACAAAAGGGAGGAAACAAAAATGAAAAGAGAAAACTATTTAAAATGGGATGAATATTTTATGGGAATAGCCCTGCTTTCGGCTATGCGAAGCAAGGACCCGGGAACGCAGGTTGGTGGCTGTATCGTAAGTCCTAATAACCGCATAATGTCAGTAGGCTATAACGGAATGCCCTCAGGTTGCTCTGATGATGATTATCCATGGGATAGAGAGGGCGCTCCGCTTGATACAAAGTATCTGTTCGTTTGCCATGCAGAGCTTAACGCTATTCTCAACCATAGAGGAAATTCTCTTGAGGGTTGCAGAATTTATACAACCCTTTTCCCTTGCAACGAATGTGCTAAGGCTTTGATTCAGGCCGGCATCAAGGAGATAATTTATATGCAGGATAAATATGCCGATACAGATTCCGTTATCGCATCAAAAATGATGATGAAATCGGCAGGCGTTAAATTCCGCGAATACGTTTCGGGCGATAAGAATATCGTTTTAGAGCTTTAATATGGAAATTCTTGAAAAATCCGTTTGGGAAAGCTTAAAGGAAGAAGATATCCCGATAGTCCTTTACGGAACAGGCAACGGAGCCGAAAAGATAATTAAAAAGCTAAGGGAATACAATATTCCTCTTGCCACAGTTTTTTCGAGCGATGGCTTTTCAAAAAATAAGCTTTTCTGCGGATATAAGGTTGAAGGCCTTTCTGAAATTCAGAAAAAGCATAATAGATTTATTATGCTTTTGGGCTTTGCCGCGGGGAATGAAGAGCTTATTTCCTATGTTAAGGAAATAGGGGATAAGGCGGAAAAATTTTTGGTCCCCGAGGTTCCCGTTTTCGGAGAAGACGTGTTTACTCGCGAGCTTTATAATGAGAAAAAAGATGAAATCGAAGAGCTTTATGGGATGCTCGCAGATGAGCAATCAAGAAAGGTTCTCAGAAACCTTTTGGAATATAAGCTTAGCGGAAAACCGGAATATTTATATGAAATAGAAACCGATAGAAAAGAGATTTTTGAGAATATTTTTTCCTTAAGTGAGGAAGAAACCTTCCTCGACCTCGGAGCTTTTTGCGGAGATACTGTTGAGGAATTTTTAGAAGCATCGGGCGGAAAATATAAAAAAATAATTGCCTTAGAGCCCGCGCCCAAAAATTTTGAGAGGCTAACCTTTTTTAAAGAAGAAAGAGAGCTTCAAAATATCGAGCTTATAAATGCGGCGGTGGCGGAAAAAGAGGGTCAAGCCTTCTTTTCAGAAAAGGGCGGAAGAAATCCTTTTTTGCTCGATGAGGGGAAGTATCCCGTTAAAATAATTTCGGTTGATAGTCTTAATTGTTCGCCGTCTTTTATTAAAATTGACGTTGAAGGCAAGGAAAAAGAAACCATTATGGGAGCTATTAATACGATAAAAACCTATACTCCCAAAATCGCTATGAGCCTTTATCATAAGAACCTCGATTTTTTGGAATTGCCTAAGCTGCTCAAAAGCATCGAGCCTCGATATCGGCTTTATTTAAGGCATCATCCTTATCTTCCTGCCTGGGAAACTAATTTATATGCTTTTGTTTGATTTTTGGCTGTTGCCCATTTGGCAGCAGCCTTAATATTTTTTTGGTGATTACCATTCCTATTCCCGAAAGAAATATCCAAGCAAAGGAAAAAGAAAGGCAAATCTGCCCTAAAATATTAAAGGGTACGCCTGAATAATCCCAAATATTAAGCCCTAAAAGAAGATTGAAAATAACTCCTAAAAGAAATTCAATCGAGGTTATTATTCCGCCTCCGAGCAGACATCTTAAAAGAAATGGGATATGCTCTAAATTTGATAAATAAGCAAGGCTTATAAGAGAAAGCCCGCCCGCGAGCATCATCGTTGGGTGGGTATATCCGCGATAAATTATTTCAATTCCGCCATAAGCGAAGCCCCCAAGCAGAAAAATTAATACCCAATTTATATATTTTATCTTCAAAAAAATTCTCCCTAAATTCAATTCTTTATATATTTTGAGCCTGAAGTTCGAATTTATTTGGCTTTTTTAGTTTACAAATTCACCCAAAAATGATATTATATAAAAAAGAAAGAAGGATATGCTATGGATATTAAAAACGTTTTAAAAAAATTAGAAGCAAATAATATGGAAGCGCATTTTGTTGAAACAAAGAAGGACGCTTTGAATTTAGTTAAAGAATTGCTCCCCGAAGGTGCAATCGTTTCTAATGGCGGTTCTGTAACCTTGGTTGAAACGGGCGTTATGGCGCTGCTTAATTCGGGGAAATATCAGTATTTAGACAGAAGCCGAGCCCAAACCGATGAAGAAAGGGAAGAAATTTATAGAAAATGCTTCTCTGCCGATTATTATTTCTGCTCCGCAAATGCCATAACCGAAGCGGGCGAGCTTTATAATGTTGACGGAAACTGCAACAGAATTTCCTGCATAACCTTCGGCCCTAAAAACGTTGTTGTGATAGCGGGAATAAATAAGATAGTCTCCGATATCGGCGCGGCTGTAAAAAGGGTTAAAACCATTTCTGCCCCTAAAAATACAAAACGTCTCGGCTGCGACACCTATTGCGCAAAAACGGGGATCTGCATTTCGGAAAAAACAGGGGAATTAGAAGCCATCGGCAAGGGCTGTTCTTCGCCCCAAAGAATCTGCTGCACATATCTTGTTTCCTCTCAGCAAAGGGTTAAAAACAGAATTAAGGTAATTCTTGTTAATGAAGAATTAGGTTATTAAAAGCAAAAAACTCTCCAAAGGGAGACACTCCGTAAGGAAGTGTCTCCTTTCGGCTTTGTAATTAATCATAACGGCGGCAGAGAGGTTTTTAACCTTCCTACCGCCGTTATTTTAGTCGTCATCGTCTTCGTTAGGCCAACCGGATATAATATGCAATTCGCCCGAATCCATATCCAACGCCATATTATCTCCCATCCTCATCAATAAATCCCCATCAGAATCTATTGCCATATTGTCAGATATAGAATAAGCAAAATCGCCGTCCTCATAATCAAAAAAATGTTTACCCATAATTTTCCTCCTTTAGTATTTATTAAAACGTGGCAATTGAGAAATTAATGCTTTTATTTCAGGGTCACTTGTTTCTACATCAGGCAAAATAATTAATTCATAAAAATTTTCATCCTTGAAACTTTTCAAAGCACCAAGCTCATTACAAATATAACAACTACTAAAATCTATATTGGCGGCTTTTTTTCGGTTATAGTTGATTCCAAATGTCAATATCGTTATTGCTCGTTGTTTATATTTATCTAAATGTTTTAACGCATAACTTAAACAGGTGTTTATTATTGGATTGACGGAATAATACGTAATTGATTCAACCTGTTTTTTTCGTTTCGCGCTATTACTTAATTTAAATACATAAGATTTTTCTTCAAATATTGAATTGAATATCTCATCATTATCTAATATCAATTCCAAAAAATCATTATTTGCAAAAATACAACTACCAACATCATAGTAACCGCGAGCAAAAAACAAATAATAGGAATCATAAATACTATTGAACAATTCAACGTTGTTTATACTCGCTACAAGACGTGCGAACTCTATACTATTTTCAAAATTAACCCAAGTTATTCCCTTGTCTTTTTTGAATTCAAAATGGTTATGAAACATTTTTAATTTTATTCCATACTCTTCATAAAGATATCTCACGCCGTTAACGGAACGGTATTCAACAACATAGTCAAGAAAGGTTTTGCCGAATTCATCTGTTTGAGTGATGATAGGTTTTCCATCGTTTGCCAGTAATAGATTAAATTCGTTTTTGTATAATTGTGGATCGTCTAAATATGCATAATATCTAAATCCTTTGTTAAATGGTACGTTTTCTTTTTCTACAGGTAGTTTATATGCGTCTTTATCCATTAATCGTGCCAATGACACACCAAATATTTTTTCTAAAGGAATAATAAATTCATATTTAAGCGGACGCTCACCCTTTAACATTTTTGAAAAATTAGATTTTTCATTATTTGCAAATTTGTATGCTTCTTGACCTTTGATTCCTAATTCATGTGCAATATTCACCAGCAAATGACTATACATTTTTATCCCTTTTAAGTTCATATAATGGTCGATATTTTTCTTCAAATTTGTCATGGCTTATGCCTCCTTTTTTATATTATAACATATCTTATTTAAAAATGGTAGTCAAGAAAGACAACTTTTGTTGTCTTTTTTGATGCTATCCAAAAATCAAGAGAAAAACTTTACGGTCAAATTTGACAACTAAACAAATCACCTACTACGCAGCCATAAAGTTTAAGTAGAGTGTAAAACGCGCTTTTTTAATAGGAAGTGTACCCTCGAAATGCCCACTGACATCTTTTCTCAGAGTATCTGAGAAAGTGTCATAGTGGGTTACACACTTTGAAAAGGTGTGTAACAAAAAACGGCATAGTCAATGGCTACACCGCTTAAAGAAATCAATTATTCAGTTTAGATACAAGAACTACCACTTGTGGCACCTTCCTTACGTAGGGTGCCCCAACGGAGAGTTTTTTCGTTTATATCCAGAAAGGAGCAACGGGAACGGGGGTCGGTTTGTTTTCGATGATTTCGGAAAGCTCCGCTTTTGCAAATTCGCGGAAGAAGAGCTTTTCGGAATCGAGATATTTTTTGAGCTCTTGCTTCGCTTCTTCGCTTGTGCATCTTGCGGCGGCGGAGATCAGCCTCAAATAAAGCTGAACGGAATGGATCTCGTCTCCATCCTCGAGCCTGATATTTTGCTTTTTGGAAAGCTTTAAAAGGGGAGAAATGAGGGAAGGGTCGGGGATGGTTTCTGCCGCTATCGCAAGGGCTAAGATCATTCGGAAATTCGGAATCGTTCTGTTGGTTACCTTGGAAAGTTGATAAAGCCCGAGCTCGGGGCGAATATATTCGCCGCCCGCATCGATAACCTCTATTGCTTCTCTTAAAACCGGCAGGAGCTTTTCTCTTTCCGAAGCGTTTTCTGCCGCTAAGCGGGAAAGCAGAACCGCCGCGGAGGAAAGACTGAGAGTAGAGGCTTCTCCTTTTTTATAAAGCGCGAGGCTTTCTTTCATAAATTCCAATAAGCAATCAAAACCATCGTGGCAGCCTAAAGCCACCAAAACCATCGCAAGGGGCGCTTGCCCCTCGAATGCGGAAATAAATTCGGGCAAAAATTCTTTATGCGCGCTTGCTTCCGCCATCGCTCTTTTATCGTTTTCGAGGATTTTTTCTATAAAGCTCTCGGCGCTGAAATCGGGGGCTTTATTATAAAAATCGGGCAAGACATCCTCCTTTTCGAGGATTTCTCTAATCTCTTTCGAATATGCGCTTTGGAAATCGATATCCTGCTTTGCGGCATTTCCCGCAATCATACCCGCCGCATAACCAACGTTTTGAATATCGGGATTCATTCTTATAAGGCAACCCGCATCTCGAGTGGCGGAAATGGCTTTTGAAATAACCATCAGCCCATCATCCTCTTTCGGAAGAAGGGCGCGAAGAGGGATCTTGGAAAGCACTTCCTTTGTTCCCTTGCCCTTTATGCCGCCGAAAATCGAGGTATAATAAGCGGGGGAGGTGCCCATTCCGTGGGCATCATATAGGCAAAGCGAAACACCTATCGTATCCTCGAAGCATCTGCGCTTCAAGATATCCTCCATCGAAATAACGTAGCGCCCTTTAAGCCTTCTTGATTCGCGAACGGTCATTAAAGGGGAGAAGCCATAATCGGAATTTTTAAGCTGGGTTTCGAAAATTCCTCTCAAATATTCTGAATAGCGCTCGGTCGATAGGCTGTCATCATCGCCCTTATGAACGCTGTTTTGGAATTCGGTTCCCGATTTATCCAAGCCCCAAATTGAATAGCATTGAGGAACGAAATCTCGGTCATCGCCGTTTCTCATATATTCTGCGCCGGAAAGCGTCGCAAGGTCGGCGTCTCCCGTGGCATCTATAAACTTTTTAGCCTCGATTTCAACTACGCCTTCTTCGCTCGCAAGAAGTGCGCCCGAGGTGTTGCCGTTCGTCTTTATAGCTCCGAAAAGGAATGTGGAATAGAAAATATTGCAGCCTTTTGCCAATTCAAAATCATAAAGCGCTTCTTTGATTCTCATAGGAGCCTTTTTTCCTATTCGGGAATTGGAGCTTTCCATAAAGGCTTTTTTATTGGCATCGGCAAACCCACCTTGATAGCCATGCCAGAAGGCGCTAACCATTCCGTGGGTTCTCGTTCCGCCGGGGGTGGGCATCGCTTCAGCCGCCGCTATATTGATTTCTGATTTGAGCGCGCCCTTAAGCGCAGAAATTCCGCCCGCGCCAAGGCCCGCGATAAAAAGATCACAGCTTTCCGTTGGGATGTTATCTAAAGGCAGTTTTATTTCGAGAAGCTCTGCGCCCAAAAAGTCGTCAAGCTCGCGCCCCGTGAAAAGAGGGGCGAGGGGGAAACTTCCGTAAGAGGTTTCAAGGCTTTCGGGAAGGGCAACCGCCAAGGGAAGGCTTGAAGCCTTTTCGATAACCGATTGAAGCGATTTTGAATACCTTATATCGCCCAAATGACAGCGGATAAAGTTTGGGGTGATCATTTCTTCCTTCATTTCGGTTGATAACGGGCGAAGGGCGTATTTAAACATATAAGCATTTTTAAAAGCGGGCTCGTTTTCTATCAAATATTGGCAAATATCAACCGCCAGAAGATAAAGCTCGCCAAAGCAATTTCGCCCGCTCTCAAGCTTTGATTTGAAAAGGATGCTATAAGTTGAACTATCGTAAATATCCTTGGTTATTTTTATATCATAGGCATTTTTTATTGCGGGAATTTCGCAGTTTCCGAAGCACTCGTCAACCGCGCTCATCTGAAAGGAGAAGATATATTCCCGAAGCGCCCTCGTTGGCTTTTTGGAATATTCTCTGTCGCAAAAATCGGCGATAGAAGAGGCAAAAATGGTATAAGCGCCAAATTTCGTTGCAATCGCAATTCCGCATATATCATCATTATTTTTCAAAATTCCGATGGGGGATGCCTTCAAATAGATATGAACGCCCGCTTTCAGCAAATATTCCAAAGCGGATTTAGAGGCGGCGCCTTGAGGGATAATGAAATTTTCTTCGCGCTTTTCGGGAATAATTCCGATTTTTCCGAGCTCGGGAAAAACGGTGCTTTCTTTTTGGAGTATTCCTATCATGCTTTCGGAAAATTCGCTGAGCAGCAGCTCGCTTTCGGTGATCAGCGCAACGCTTTTTCCCGTCTTTCGGCTCTTTGCGGCAGAAATAACCGCCGCGAGGCTATTTCCTAAAACCAAAAGGTCGTATTTTTTCAACTTTGCATTTCCCTTATAAAACATAAATCTGCCTCCAAATCATTTTCGGTCTAATTATATTATAAAGAAATTATTTTTTCAATAGTAAAGCTTTAAAACCTAAAAAAACGATATAATTCTGAAATTTCTCGCTTGATTATTTTGTAAATAGCATTTTGAACCCCATTTCGGCATATCTATTAGCAAATGCTGAAGATATATTAGGGGAGAACATTATGAGAAGAATATTTTGTTTGCTTTTAGCTTTAACGATGATTTCCTGCGGAGTTTTGGTGAAGGCGGAGAAAACCATAAGCGCCGAATATTATTCGGAGGATATTACCGCCGATTTCGAGAGCGAGGAAGGAGCTGTAGCGGTTTCTTCAAGCCTCGATATAAAGGCGAAATCCTGTGTTTTGATGGAAAAGGAAACGGGGGAGGTGCTTTATAGCATCGAGCCGCACGAAAAACGAGCCCCCGCTTCCATAACCAAGATTATGTCTTTGTTGCTTATTTTTGAAGCAATAGATGAGGGAAAGTTGACGCTTGAAGATAAAATAACCGCCAGCGCCCATGCTTGCTCGATGGGTGGCTCTCAGATATGGCTTAAGGAAAATGAGGTTATGACGGTAGATGAGCTCCTGCGCGCGGTAGTTATCGCATCAGCCAATGATGCCACGGTTGCCTTAGCCGAGGCGGTTTCGGGGAGCGAAGAAGCGTTCGTTCAAAAAATGAACGAAAAAGCAAAGGCGCTCGGAATGATAAATACTCATTTCAAAAACAGCTCGGGGCTCGATGCTGAAGGACATTATACGACCGCCTTTGATATAGGAATTATGTCTTGCGAGCTTTTAAAACACGAAGGGATTAAAAACTATTCCACAGTTTGGATGGATTCATTAAGGGATGGAAAATCTGAGCTTGTCAACACAAATAAACTCATAAGATTCTATGAGGGCGCAACAGGGCTTAAAACGGGAACAACCTCCGAAGCGGGCTTTTGTGTTAGCGCCTCAGCCCAAAAAAACGGAATGGAGCTTTGCGCGGTTGTAATGGGGGCCGAAAATAACGACGGCAGATTTTCTTCTGCCAAAGCTTTGCTGAATTATGGCTTTGCGAATTGGGAGATGAAGGAGGTTGAGGTGCCAAAAAGCTATATGAAGCCGATATCGGTAAAAAAGGGGGTTGCGGAAAAGCTGCAACCGATGGCATCTAATAAAGCGGTGTTTTTGATTCGTAAAGGAGAGGGCGAAAAACTCGAAGTTAAGGTTTCAGTCCCCGAAATTTTAGAGGCTCCGATAGCCGAAGGAGAAAAGATAGGTCGCGCTGACGTAATGCTGAAAGATAAAAAAATGGGAACGATTGATATAGTTTCTGCGACCGGTGTTGAGAAACTCAGCTATTCGGTGTCGCTTGCGCGGATAATAAGCGCATTATTTATGACATAAGTATTAATTTCGGGCTGAAAATCAAAGATTTTTGGGCATATTGATTAAAAAATTGTAAAAAATATTCGCGGATTTGCATTTATTTGTTGCAAAAGGGGTTCGGATATTGTATAATAAATTAAAACAAAGGTTAGGTGAAGCAAATGTCATTAAAATTTTCTTCGCGATATGCAGAATGTTTCATTCGCGAAAACGATATCGAGGGCTTGAAGGCGCAGGTCTCGGCGGCTCACGAAATGATCGAAAACAAATCAGGCCTCGGAAATGATTTTCTCGGATGGGTAGATCTTCCGGTTGATTATGATAAAGAGGAATTTGAAAGAATCAAGGCTGCCGCAAAAAAAATCAGAGAGGATAGCGACGTGCTTATCGTTATCGGTATCGGAGGCTCATATCTTGGCGCAAGAGCGGCTATCGAATTCCTTCATTCGGGATTCTATAATGAATTAACTGATAGCACTAAAATCTATTTCGCAGGAAATAGCATCAGCGGATCTTATCTTAACGATGTTTTGAAGCTCTGCGAGGGCAAGAGGGTTTCTGTTAATATTATTTCAAAATCAGGAACAACAACCGAGCCCGCCGTAGCTTTCAGAGTTTTCAGAGAATATCTCGAGAAAACCTATGGCGAGGAAGAGGCTGCAAAGAGAATTTATTGCACAACCGATAAAGCCAGAGGAACCTTAAAGCAGTTAGCCGATGAAAAGGGCTATGAATGTTTTGTTATTCCCGATGACGTTGGCGGAAGATTCTCTGTGTTGACTGCTGTTGGTCTCCTTCCCATCGCAGTCAGCGGAGCCGATATCGATAAATTGATGCAGGGCGCCGCAAAGGCAAGAGAGGAATATTCCAAGGATGATATCGAAAACAACGCTTGCTATAAATATGCAGCGCTTAGAAATGCTTTCTATCGCAAGGGCAAAACCATGGAGCTTTACGTAAGCTATGAGCCGAGATTCCAGATGATGAACGAATGGCTCAAGCAGCTTTACGGAGAGAGCGAGGGCAAGGATAATAAAGGCCTTTTCCCTGCATCGGTTATCTTCTCAACCGATCTTCATTCGATGGGTCAGTATATTCAGGACGGTCGCAGAAGTATGTTCGAAACCGTTATTAATATAAATGACTTAGGGTCTGACGTTATTATAAAGGAAGAGGCTGAAAATTCCGATGGGCTCAATTTCCTCTCGGGCAAGCCAATGTCCTTTGTTAATAAAAAAGCTTTTGAGGGAACGGTTCTCGCGCATACCGATGGCGGAGTTCCCAATCTTTCGATTGAGCTTGATAAAGCAGATGAGGAAGACCTCGGAATGCTTATCTATTTCTTCGAAAAGGCTTGCGCTGTTTCGGGATATATCTTGGGAGTTAATCCCTTTGATCAGCCCGGAGTTGAAAGCTATAAGAAGAATATGTTTGCCCTTCTCGGCAAACCCGGTTATGAAGCCGAAAAGGCAGAGCTTGAAGCTCGCTTAGGCTAAAATAAAGGCACCAATCGCTTGATTTCAAGCGAAAAAATATAAACAGGAGTTGGTAAATATGGTAAAACTTATTATCGGACACAAAGGCTCAGGCAAAACCAAGAAATTAGTAGAGGCTGTTAACGCTACTACTGAGGCTTCTCATGGCAACGTTGTTTGCATAGAGAAGGGCGAAACTTTGAACTTTAGTGTTACTCATAAAGCTCGTCTTATAAACATCGATACCTATGGTATTCAGGGATTTGAAGCATTCTACGGAATGCTCTGTGGAATCTGCGCAGGCAACTATGATGTAACCGACATCTTCTCCGATGCAACCTTGAAGATAGTTGGAAAAGATTTTGAGCTCCTTGCTGATTTCTTTGATCGCATTCAGGCTCTCAGCGAAGAGACCAATACAAATTTCTGCTTCACCGTTTCTGCTGATGAAGAAGAGCTTCCTGCAAAGATTTTTGAAGTAGCAGAGAAATATTAAAAAACAAGGCGGCATCAAATTGATGCCGCCTTAATTTTTTGCGAAAATTAAGGCTCGGTGGAATTTTCCATCGAGCCTGCTTTCTTTTTTAATCAAAATCTTCATCGATTATATTTCCGGAATTTCCCGAATGGTCTTCCGAATCGATGATGTCATCCAATCCGCTCAAAATATCGATCAAGAGATAGTTTTGGGGCTGCGCCATAATTTCCAAAACCGAGGGAGATACGTATTCTTTTTTCATCATTATTCTCCTCCAATCTTGATTGTAGAAATTTCAGCAGATGTTCTACCGGTTATAACTTTAATTGCAGACGCGCTGTATTTTATGAATGTTTCGCCGCCGAGCTCATAAACAACATAAGCTCTTATGATTCTCGTTTTGCCCGCCTTAACTCCTTGGAGGGTTATCATATAATTATCCTTTTGCGGATTAGAAGCCGAGCCTTGCTGGTTATTGCTGTCTTTCGTTAGGGTATCAGGAGCATCAACATAATCTATTCCGCCGATGAGTATTCCTTTTTCTAAAGCGACTGCACCCTCGGGTAGCTGAGTTCTTGCGGTGAAGGCAATATCGAAAGTATTGTTTATCACTTTATAAAGCGGAGCTTCATTGAGAATTATCTCAGAAAGCTCGGGAGCGGATTCGCCATAAACCGCAGTAAGGGTGATGGAAGAGGGGGCGTAGAAGGAATATTCAGCGTTATGACTTATAACGTCCCCGGCTTCATTTTCCCAATGCGAGAAGGGAACACCTTTATCATTTTGCGCATCGGCTTTTGCGGTTAAATATTCATCGAAACGAGCAGAAAATATTGTGTTTTCTGCTCCTTCCGTTTTAAGGGTTATCACGCATTTGGTGCTTTCGTCCGTTGCTCTTTCATAAGTGGCATAGATTGAGGTGTCCGCCAAAAGCATCGATATATCCTCGCTCCAACCAAGGTAATTATATCCGAAAATTTCGGGAGCTGATATGCCATTATCAATGAGATCTTGCTCGGTTATCTTAGTATCGGTTATTATCTTTCCGATAACGTTTCCGTTCTTCTGATAGAAGGTGAGGGTGAATTTATAAATCGCAGTTACGGTGATGTCCGACGTAATGTTAGTAAAATCAGTAACGCTCCAAACGGGGGCAGTTTCTTCCCATCCGGCTTTTTTTGGAACTGCGGGAATATCCGTTAAGGTTTCGCCAAAGCCAACTTCTTTAATAATATCCTCATAGCCCTCTGCTTTAAAGGTTACAAAAACATTTGAATGATTTTCAAGACTATCCTCAAGATCAGCAAAGTTATCGCCATATCCTGCCGCCAAAGCGAAGGGAGAAAGGAATATTGCAATTGTGCAGAAGATAGATATAAAACTCAGTAAAATCTTCTTCATTGAAAAACCTCATTTCCGCTTTTTTATAAAGCACACTTTAACCATTCTAATATACCATAAAACTTTCCATTATGCAAGTAAAACGTGGATGCATTATGGAATTATTTAATTATTGAAAGCTTATATTGTGAAGGGGTCATATTAGTTTCTTTTTTGAAGCATTTTGAGAAATATTGCGGGGTGTCGAAAGAAAGCATAGTGGAAACCTCCGCGATGTTATATTTCCCTGACCTGAGCAGTTTTTTCGCCTCTTCAATTTTGAGGGAATTATAGTATTTTATTATCCCGTTTTTTTGATAAGAAGAAAAAAGCTGTTTTATTGAGCTTTCGCTTTTCGAGAGCTTTTTTGCGATATCCGAAACAGTGATTTTTCCATAGATATTTTCCTCCAAAAAGTCGAGAATTTCTTTTATATTATAAGGAACGAGCGCGTCGCCGATTTTATAGCTTCTTCTCATCTTTTTGGTAACAACGTCGGTGCTTCTGCAAAGCATTATAAGAAATGCTTCCAAGAGATTTTTTGTCATCTGGCTGCTGCCTAAAGGGGCATCATCGCGTCTTTTAAGCTCTTGCAAAAGTGGATTGGCTTCGTCTACCAGCCGATAACAAGAAAGCCCTTCCTCGAAAAGCAGAGAAAGCATGTTTTTTTCTTCGGAGGAAAGCTTGAATATCTTGCCCTCAAAATTTTTCATTAAAGGGCTCATGGTTTCAAAGGTGATTATGCTAACGTTTGGTGCGCTTCTTCCATCTCCCGAAAGATTATGAAATTCTCCGGGTCTATGGAAGGTCATTTCACCGCTTTTTAATGTGAATTGATTTTTGTCTGCAGTGCAAAGCATTTCGCCTTTATCTATGTAGACCATTTCCCAAAAATCATGCCTCTCGCCATCATAGCAGAAGCTTTTTGAAAGCTCCATGTAAAATATCGTTATTATTTTCTCAATTTCAAGTAGCTTTTCAAAGCTGTGCCGTGTAAAATTAATTTTAATAAAAATCACCCTTTGTCTGATTTTATAAGTATTATAACTGATTTTGCATTATAAAGCAATATAAAATCTGTTAAAATTAAGAAAATGAAAAAGGAAGGTG
>JAZORV010000106.1:0-2493 GCA_045656785.1 Acutalibacteraceae bacterium
GTGCAAAATTAAATATTAAAATTTAATTTTGCTTAAGCCACTTAAAAAGTGGCTTGTCGAAGCGCTTTTTGCGTTTCGAGAAACTACAATCATTATATCACAACGTTAAAGAAATTATATTTTTTTGCTAAAAAATATATATTACAGCTATAAAAAGGAATATAAAAGATTAACTTCAAAATCAAGCTCTGATATACAGTAATTACAACCAAAGTACACCGAGCAAACACCCTCTCATATCCATAAATGAAAAAGCGATTTAAGAACAACTCAAATCGCTATATTTATATTAATTAAAACTCTATCTTTTCGCCTTTTTTCATTCTCTCGCGATATTCTGCTGTTGCGCAGAAGATAACATCTCCGGAAGAATTAATAGCAGTTTCAAGAGAATCCTGAACAACGCCGATGATGAAGCCAACTCCAACAACCTGCATTGCAATATCGGAATTCACACCAAGAAGCGAGCAAGCCATCGGGATAAGGAGCAAAGAACCGCCGGCAACACCCGATGCACCGCAAGCGCCGAGAGTTGCAACAAAGCTCAAAAGAATAGCAAGAACGATATTAACGCTGATTCCCTGAGAGAACGCTGCTGCTAAGGACATAACGGTTATAGTAATTGCGGCGCCATCCATATTGATAGTGGCACCCAAGGGGATGGCAACTGAATAATAATCTCTTTCAAGGCCTAACTTTTCGCAAAGCTTCATATTAACGGGGATATTAGCCGCCGAGCTTCTTGTGAAGAAAGCGGTAACACCTGATTCTTTAAAGCATTTGAAAACAAGCGGATATGGGTTTCTCTTCAAAGAAACAGCTACTATAAACGGATCAATAATAAACGCAACTGCAAGCATACATCCAACGAGGACGAGAAGAAGCTGTCCATAATCCTTGAAAATCGCGATGCCGTATTCATTAACGGATGAGAAAACAAGGCCCATAATTCCAAAGGGTGCGAGCTGAATTACCCAAGCAACCGATTTTGAAACTGCATCGGAAATATCATTTAAAACCTCTTTTGTTTTATCGCTCGCGCCAAGCCTTAAAGCAAGACCAAGAATAACAGCCCAGGTTAAGATTCCGACGTAGTTCGCGTTAATAATCGCCGAAACAGGATTCATAACCATATTATTAAGAAGGGTTCCGAAAACCTCTCCGAGACCTTGAGGCGGAGCTCCTTCTGCGGCTTTTGCCAAGGGCAACGAAACCCGGAACAAATAGCTCGCGATAACTGCGACTACTGCCGCCAAAAAGGTGCTGAGCATATAATAGAAAATAACCGTACCAAAGCGCTTTCCAATGCCCTTTCCTGCCGATGCCAGCGATGCAATAACAAGCACGAAAACGAGAATCGGAGCAATAGCTTTAAGCGCGCCGACAAAGATGCTTCCGAAGATAGAAACAAATTCAGCCTGCGGAACCCATAATCCTAAGCAAACGCCGATAACGAGACCAATGGCGATTCTGAGAATAAGGGGAGATTTTGTGTAGAACGATAGTATCTTTTTCAAGATTAGTTCCTCCTCTTTTAACTTTATTTAAATTTAGTATACACTATATTTATCTCTTCTGCAAGAATTTTATTTTATATTGGCATATTTTCCCGAATCCAGGCGAAAATATCCTCATAAACCGACAATTTATCGGTTTCGTTTAATATTTCGTGGCGGTCGTCTTTATAGAATTTAAGCTTTATGTTCTTCATTCCCGCATTTTCGAAATGGGAATAGGCGCGCAGAACGCCCTTTTCAAATTCGCCGACGGGGTCTTCCGAACCGCTAACAAAGAAAACGGGCAGGTTTTTCGGCATATTATCGAGCCTCTTTTTATTATAAAGACTATCGATGCAATTAAACATTCCGTAATAACCATTGAGTGTAAAGGAGAAGGAGCAACGCTTTTCGGCAATATATTTATCGACGATCGCTTCATCCTTAGTTAGCCAATCCTTATCGGTTCTTTTAGGCTCGAACTTTTTATTATAAGCTCCGAAGGCTATGTTTTCGATAAAGGGGCTTCTGTGGTGGTCATCTTTAAAAAGGGATATCAGGCAGGTTAGAAGCTTGCCGGATTTCACGAGGATCCTCGGCTGACAGCCCGTTCCCATTATAATCGCGCCCGAAAGCTCCTTGCCAAATTCAGAAATATACCTTCTCGCGAAAAACGAGCCCATACTGTGCCCCAAAAGGAAATAGGGCAAATCGGGGTTTTCGGCTTTTATAATATCGGTCAACTGCTTTAAATCGGATAAAACCGCCTCTGTTGGGCTTTCCTTTTTAAAATAGCCAAATTCTTCTTCGCTTTTGGCGGTTGAACCATGGCCGCGATGGTCGTTTCCGACAACTAAAATCCCCTTGCCGCAAAGAAACTCTGCGAACGCCTCATAGCGCTCGATATATTCCACCATTCCGTGAGAAATCTGCAGTATTGCAACAATTTCGCCCTCGGGGATATATTTCACCGCGTGAATTTCCTTGCCATCAACCT
>JAZORV010000107.1:0-12470 GCA_045656785.1 Acutalibacteraceae bacterium
TATGAAGGCTATAAGAAGGGCTTAAAGCCCGAGGCATTTGAATATGTTAAGGGATTCTTCAGCGATGAAGTTGGCTTCTTGGCAGGTCATGGAATTTTCAAGAAAAAAGGCTCAATTCCGTGGGCGCCCTGGATCAGCGAAAAATATAAGGAGCTTTATGGAGAAAGCCCTGAAAAGGATTTCTATAAGCTTTTCAATGATGCTGAAGGTGCAGAAGATTTCCGTCTTAAATATTGGAGAGTTTTAACAGAAGACCTTGCTCAGAATTTCTATAAGAGAATCAGCGATTGGTGCGAAGAAAACGGCAAGGTTTACACCGCCCATTTGAAGGCAGAAGAAAATCCCTATTTCCAGATCCCTTATTCAGGCTCTCCCTTTATGACCTTAAAGCAGATAACCGTTCCTGCGGTTGATGCTCTCGAAAGATATAAGAGCAGCAACTATTTCCCAAGAATAGCATCTTCGGTTGCAAAGCAGTTCCAATCGGGCCACGCTTTGACCGAGGCTATCGGCGGAAGCGGATTTGGTCTTTCTCCAATTGATTTTAAAAATTATATCGATTGGCTCGCTTCAAGCGGACATAGCACCTTCGTGCTTCATATCTGTCAGTATTCTCATAAGAGCTCTGCCATCTGCGATTGGCCGCCCGATCTTCCTTTCACAGAAACTTGGAAGGATGCCTTCCCGAGCCTTATTAAGGAGCTCAAGGATAAATATAACGGCAAAGATACTCATAATGATACAGTCCTCGTTGTTCCAACGGCCGGCGTTATCAGAAAGTATACCCAAAAAGGCTTGGTTGGCGTAAACGATCATAATGGTATAACCAATTTAAATGCTGACCCCAATGCTGCAAGAGATCTCAGCGATAGATTTATCGAGCAGATCGAGAGATACTATACATATAATGCTGATTATGACGTAACCGATGAGGAAATGCTCGAAAAATTCGCAACCTTCGATGAATCGGGTGTTACCATCGGAAAAGAGCATTATAAGAATATCGTTTATAGCTCAGATTGTTTCTTTGAAAATGCAGAGGTTGAAGCTAAGGTTAGAGCAATGGGTACAAGCTTCGATGAGTTCCTTCTTGGTAAAACCGAGGAAGAAATGGTTAATGAGTATGTTCCCGGTCTTGGCAGAGATGATAAATTAAGGCATTCTGTTCAGCTCGAGCGCCGCTATGCGGGCTGGGATAAGGATAATGCCGATAGATTTGATTGGAAGGTAACTGAAGCGGAAACTAACTGCTTCCAGCTCGATAGAGATCCTTATCATAATTGCTTCAAGAAATCTAAATTTAAGGTTGCCGAAGGTGCAAACATCGGTGAGGTTGAGCTTAAGTTCTCAGATCCCGTAAAAGGCCTCAAAATCAATGGCCAATCCTATGTTGCTGAAGGCGCATTTGATACCTTCACCGTTAGATTTACTCCTAAATCAGGTATAAATACCATTAAATATCGTTGCACTAAGCGCGAAAAAGCTAAGCGCAGAGCGATTCCCTTCGTGTTTATAAGCGGTGATTTCCTTGTTAAATCCGAATGTGGATATACTGTTCATGCCGATGGCAGACAGCTTGAGACTGCAGGTGGTTTCTATCTCGATGAGTTAAAGCTCGGAATGTCGGCAGAGAATCTTATAGCTGAAGGTTTCCCCTTTATGCATGGAGCAGTTACGGCTTCTGCTGAGCTCGAATTTTCAAAAGAACTCAAGCTCGATTGCTTAAAGGTTGATGCCGCAGAGGTTATCATTGATGGCAAGAGCTATGGATTTGCGTATGCTTTAAATTCCGTTGTTGAGTGTCCCGACGTAGGGGAAGGCGTTCATAAGGTAGAGCTAAAGCTCTATCCCAGCACCTTCAATAAGTTCGGCCCTCATCATAGAGTTTATGGCGACCGCCATATCTGCCCTCCCTCTCATTTCGTGCTTGAAAATTCCGGATTTGCTGATTTTGACGATGCTCCCGAAATTGTTGGCGATGAAAAATGGAGATTTGTTAAGTTTGGTATTTAACAATAAAAAATAGCGTAAAGGTGAAAAAATAATGCTGGATATTAAATTTTTAAGGGAAAACCCCGAAATTGTTAAAGAAAATATTAAGAAAAAGTTTCAGGATAATAAGCTTCCTCTCGTTGATGAGGTTATTAAGCTCGATGCTGAAAACAGAGCTATAAAGCAAGAAGCAGATTCGCTCAGAGCAAACCGAAATAAGGTGTCCAAAGGGATTGGATTCTTGATGGCTCAGGGTAAGCGCGAAGAGGCAGAGGCAGAAAAGCAGAAGGTAACTCAGTATTCTGAAAGACTTGCAGAATGCGAGAGATTAGAAACCGAATATGCCGAAAAAATCAGAACAATAATGCTCACTATTCCCAATATCATTGATCCTTCCGTTCCGATTGGTGAGGACGATAGCAAAAACGTTGAGGTTGAAAGATTTGGAGAGCCTCTCGTTCCTGATTTTGAAGTTCCTTATCATACCGATATTATGGAGCGCTTCGATGGTATCGACCTTAACGCCGCAGGCTCTGTTGCAGGAAATGGCTTCTATTATCTTATGGGCGATATTGCTCGTCTTCATTCTGCAATCATTTCTTATGCAAGAGATTTTATGATCGACAGAGGCTTTACCTATGTTATCCCTCCATATATGATAAGAAGCAACGTTGTTGAAGGCGTTATGAGCTTTGCCGAGATGGATGCCATGATGTATAAAATAGAAGGCGAAGACCTCTATCTTATCGGAACAAGCGAGCATTCTATGATCGGTAAGTTCATAAATTCTGTAACTCCCGAAGCTGAGCTTCCCGTTAAGCTTACTTCTTATTCGCCCTGCTTCAGAAAGGAAAAGGGCGCCCATGGAATCGAGGAAAGAGGCGTTTACAGAATCCATCAGTTCGAAAAGCAGGAAATGATCGTTGTTTGTAAACCTGAAGAAAGCCCTGATTTCTTTAACGTTCTTTGGAAGAACACTGTTGATTTCTTCAGAACCCTCGATGTTCCCGTTAGAACTCTTGAGTGCTGCTCCGGCGACCTTGCTGACCTTAAGGTTAAATCTATCGACGTTGAAGCCTGGTCACCTAGACAGAAGAAATATTTCGAGGTTGGTTCTTGCTCTAACCTTGGCGATGCTCAGGCAAGAAGACTTGGTATCCGTTATCAAGCTGAGGATGGAAAGAGATATCTTGCTCATACTCTTAATAATACCTGCGTGGCACCCCCGAGAATGCTTATTGCTTTCCTTGAAAACAATTTGCAGGCTGATGGAAGCGTTAAGATTCCTGAAAAGCTCAGAATGTATATGGGCGGCAAGGATGTTATTCTTCCTAAAAAATAAGCAAATTAAAATCAGCTAAAGGTAAAATCCTTTAGCTGATTTTTTGCAAAAAAAAGGAATGCTCAGCCGAGCATTCCTTTTAAAGTATGGAGAAATTTATAATTTTTCTTCCGCTTTTTTTACTTTAGAAGTAAACCAACAGTAGAGCGCTTCGCCAAGCTCTTGATAAACGGGATCTCCATCGTGCGAGCAAAGCATAGCAAAGGTTTGCCCGATTCTTCTTTCAACCTCGCTTTTCCTTCTGTAAGCAAGGTAATAGAAGGAAAGAGCACCGTTATCCGTTGCACCTTTATAAAATTCGGGATTAGTTTTCTTCAAATGGTCAATAAAAGCGGTTTTCGCAGCAGTTGCGCAATCGGAATCCTTGATAAATTCCTCAAAGCCTGAAAGGGCAGAAAAAGAGAGCAATATTTGCCTTTGAAGAAGCATATCTTCAGGGCCTTCTCCGGCTCCCGGGCCTTGTTCTTCAATAGCCTTGATATATTCCTCAGCTATCATTAATCCGATAGCTGATCCTCTTTTGATTATCTCTGAATTAACCTCGTTTAGATGAGAGAGGTTGTTCTTTTTGATTTCTTTAGAGGGAAAATTTCCTGCAATTTTAATGTCGCTGTCGTTATGCATCGCAGTTTTTTCCTTTCTTGAAAATTTATTGAGCCTTGTATTCTTTTAAGGCCTTGGCTAATTGGTCGGGGCAGGAGGTAGGCTTAAATCCGCAACGAATACCTTCGAGTCTTTCGATTGCGTCGTCAATTTTCATTCCGCGAACCAGCGCTCCGATTCCTTTTAAATTTCCGTTACAGCCACCCTCAAAGCTTACTTCCTTGATTTCATCGCCGTCGAGTTCAATATGGATAAGTCTTGAGCAGGTGCCACTAGTTTTATATGAGAATTTCATTTAGCGTTTCCTTTTCTATTTGTTGGCAAAGTTAATTTCTGCAAATTTTTTCTTCATATATTCGCTCGCATCGTTAAAAACGGAATGGAAGCGGCAAATTCCTTTCGGGTGAGTGCATTCGCCCGATGATTGGCAGAGATTTATTTCAATCGGTCCGCAAACCTCTTCAACAACCTCTAAAAGAGTTATCTCTTCCGCGGGGCGGGCAAGGGTATAACCTCCGTTTGCGCCTTTATAGGATTTTGCAATATTTGCCGAAACAAGTCCATGAAGGATTTTCAGGGTGTATTTAGGGGTAACACCTGTTTTTGCGGCGATGGTTTTAGCATCAAGCCTTCCATCAGCTCCCGCTAAAGTATGAACGATGCGAATAGCATAATCAGTTTCAAGGTTAATGAACATAGCTTCACCTTATTTATCCTTGAATTTGTTGCTACGAACAGGGTGTCTGAGCTTTCTGAGAGCCTTAGCTTCGATCTGCCTAATACGCTCTCTTGTAACTTCGAATTTTGTTCCAACCTCCTCAAGGGTGTGGCAACGGCCATCGTGAAGGCCGAAGCGGAGCCTGATAACCTGCTCCTCTCTCGGAAGAAGGGTTTTAAGAACAGAGTCGATATCCTCATTTGTGATAGATTTTAAAGCTGCTTCATCGGGAGCTAATGCATCCTCATCGCGGATGAAATCCATAAGTCTGGAATCTTCCTCGGGGCCGATGGGAGTTTCCATAGAAACGGGCTCTTGAGCAACTCGCATAATTTCTCTGACTCTTTCAACGGAAAGCTCCATTCTCTTTGCGATCATCTCTTCGCTCGGATCTTTTCCGTTTTCATGGAGAAGCTGGCTTTGAACCTTCTTAAGCCTGTTAATGGTTTCAACCATATGAACAGGGATTCGAATGGTTCTCGCTTGATCCGCAATAGCTCTTGTTATGGCTTGTCTTATCCACCAGGTGGCGTATGTTGAGAATTTAAAGCCCTTTGAATGGTCAAACTTTTCAACAGCCTTTATAAGGCCAACGTTTCCTTCCTGAATGAGATCCAAGAAGTGCATACCGCGTCCAACGTAACGCTTCGCAATGCTGACAACAAGGCGAAGGTTAGCTTCGGTAAGTCTTTTCTTTGCAAATTCGTTTCCGTCGCTTATAAGAACTGCGAGCTCAACCTCTTCATCAGAAGAGAGCAGGGGAACGCGACCGATTTCTTTAAGATAAACCTTAACGGGGTCGTCAAGAGAGATGGCATCCGATGAATCCATAACAGAGGAATCAATATCATCAAGCTTCATTTCATCCTCAGGAACATCATCGAAATCTATATCGAGAAGGGGAGTTTCTGCTGATAAAGCGTCAAGGTCTTCGGGCATCGGTTCCAATTCTTCTTCGAGGTCCTCAGCTGTTGGCTCCTTGATGTTATCGAGCTTTCCAAAGGTTTCGTTATTGTTCTTATCCATATTCTTAATCTCCATTCTGCTTCCCATAAAATTCAGGGAGCATTTTTTATTTCTTTGATTTTGCTATTCTTTGAAGGCTTTCTGCCCACTCTTCATCAGAAAGCTCTTCGGGGTTCGTTGCTGCAGAAGTTGCTTCATCTTTTAAAACCTTTATACAATCGAGCAGCTCTTCCTTAGCATTTTCTCCCTTAATTATTCTATTTTGATATTCCGAAACTCTTCCGCATTCGGCAGGGGAGAAATCTTCCGAAAGAAGCGAGACGTCAAATTGATGGCCACCGGATATAACCTCGCAAACCCTTTCAAAAACTCGCTTATTAAAAGCGGTTAAGAAATTATTGGGGGAGATTTCCTTTAATGTCATTTCCAAAAGATCCGGATTAAGCATCAAAATCGAAATAATTTCTTCTTCGGCATTAGCCGCCCTTAAATGCTGCCGTCTTTCGGGATTAATGTCTGAGGTATTTATCTTCGGCTTTATAATATTATCAAATTTCTTTTTGTTTTCGCGTCTGCGATATTTAACTGCTTGCTCTTTAACCTGCGAAAGAATGGCATTTTTGGAAACCTTGAATCTTTCCGCAAGCTTTGAGGAATAAAGGTCTATCGCAATTTCATCTTTTAAGGATGCAAGGATTTCGGCGCATTTTTTGAGATATTCGAGTTTGCCCGAATCGGTTGAAGTGTCGATTCCCTTTGAAGCCTCAATGAGATTATATTCGATGCTGTTCATCGCAGTATCAACCAGATCTCCGAAAGCGGTTTTGGCGGTTGCTCCGTTTTTCTTTATAAATTCATCGGGGTCCTTGCCATCGGGAATCCGCAAAACCTTTGTCGAAAGCCCTGATTTCGAGAAAATTTTAAGGGCTCTCTCGGTTGCTTGCTGACCTGCGCCATCGGCATCAAAGGTAATAACGATTTCTTTCGTGTATCGCGAAAGCAGACTTGCGTGCTCATCCGTAAAAGCGGTTCCGAGCGCCGCCACTGCATTTGTTATTCCCGCTTGGTGCAGCGCTATAACGTCCATATAGCCTTCTGCTAATATTATCTGCTTAGAGCAAGAACTTTTTGCAAAATTAAGAGCATAGAGGTTTTGGCTTTTCTTGAAAACGGGCGTGTCAGAAGTGTTTATGTATTTCCTGCCTTTAGCGTCTTCCCCGGGAAGAGCTCTTCCGCCAAAGCCGATAACGTTTCCGCGAAGGTCAATTATCGGGAACATAGCGCGATTTCGGAAGTTATCATATATAGTTCCTTTTTTGCTGCGCATCGCAACGTTTGCCTGAAGCAGCTCTTCATCTTTATATCCCTTTGCTTTCAGATGTTTGATAAGAGCATCCCAACTATCGGGAGAAGCGCCAAGCCCGAAATGCTTAATAGTTTGCATTGAGAGCTTTCGAGAGAGGAAATAATCCAGAACGGGTTTTCCTTGAGGGCTTAGCAGATGTGCGTGGAAAAATTTTGCCGATTCGCGGTTTATCTCCAAAATTCGCTTTTTGAACTTTGCGAAGCTGTCATCATAACCGCCTGTCGGCATCTGCATTCCTGCTCTATCGGCGAGGAATTTGACCGCCTCAAAGAAATCGAGATTTTCTATCTGCCTTATAAAGGTGATAGGGCTTCCTCCCGCTCCGCAACCGAAGCAATAATAGGAGTTGGTGTTGTTAAAAACAGTGAAGGAGCCGGTTTTCTCGTTATGAAATGGGCAAAGCCCAACCATTCTTCCACCGCGAGATTTCAGGTTTACATAGCTCGAAATTAGATCGCCAATATCTATCCGCTGATTCAGTTCTGCTAAAAATTCATCGGGTATCTGAGGCAAGAAAATCGCTCCTTTCTTAAAATTTTTTGTATTTTTAAATCAAATGCCAGGATTTGGGTATGAATGCATCCTCATAATATTTAATGGCAAAGGTGTCTGTCATGCCTGCTATGTAATCAACAACTGCTCTTTTTATGCCTTCGTTCATAATGATATTATGATATTCTTTAGGCATATTCTGTGGAGCCGAGCAAAGCTTATTATAAATTCCTTCGATAATTCCAAAAACCTTCTGTTCTTCAGCTTTCGCTCTGAAATTAAGATAAACTTCGTCGAAGAGGAATTTATGAAGCAGGTCAAACATCTTTTTATCTTCCTCGGCCATCGCGATAGTCTCACCGCTGTTATTAATAAGGGACATAACCATCGAGTTGATTCTCTCTGATTTTGAATGCCCGAAATGATTTCTGATTTTTAGGGGGATATCTTCTTCTTTTATAATTTCTGCGCGCTCAGCATCATCAATATCGTGATTAATATAGGCAATCTGGTCGCAGAAACGAACTATTCTGCCCTCGAGCGTGTCGGCCTCTAAGCCTTTAGTATGGCAAAGTATACCGTTCAAGGTCTGCTCTGTCAAGTTGAGGCAGTCAAGCTTTTTGCAAACCCTAACGCTCTGCTCATAATGCTTAAAGCCCTCGGGATAAAGCTCGGCTAAGGCGCGTTCTCCTGCGTGGCCAAAAGGGGTGTGGCCAAGATCATGGCCTAAAGCGATGGCTTCCGTTAGGTCTTCATTGAGATTCAAAGCCCTTGCAACGGTTCTCGCAATTTGGGAAACCTCGAGAGTGTGGGTAAGTCTTGTTCTGTAATGGTCGCCCTCGGGTGATAGGAAAACCTGAGTTTTATGTTTAAGCCTTCTGAAGGAGCGACAATGGATAATTCTGTCACGATCTCGTTGGAATGCTGTTCTGATGTCGCTTGGTTCTTCCTTCATTTCTCTTTTAGCATCAATGCTGAAAGCGGCATTGGGGGATAAAAGGTCTTTTTCTCTTTTTTCAAGCTTTTCTCTGATAGTTTCCATTTTCGCCATCCTTCCCAAAAATTTTGCTTTTACTTATATTATTAGTAAACAAATTTCAAAACCCTTTATTTTTCGCAAAAAAATCTAAAATTTTTTAAATTTCTTTTGCTTGATAATCATTTCCGATAATTTCGAAAGTCAGCCTTGCGCAAAAGGTCTCTCTTAAAGTATCGGAAAAGCGCTCTATTAAAGAGTCGTCAAGGGTGAAGTCGATTTCTATAAATTCTCCGTATCTCGTGTCGGAAATGGCTCCTTCAAGATTTTCTATAATTCGGCAAAGCTGGTCATAATCCGAATAAGGGCAGGTAACCGAAAGCAGAGAGCAGGGAAGCATCTTTACAACCTTCGCCGCGGAAACACCCTTAACTGCCGAGGCGGTATAAGCCCTTACAAGTCCTCCCGTTCCAAGAAGAATACCTCCGAAATACCTGGTTACAACTATCAGGCAGTCAGTTATATTCTGCTTTCTTAAAACGTCAAGAACAGGAACACCTGCCGTGCCCGAAGGCTCACCATCGTCCGAATAGCGGCATATATTTCCGCTTCTTAAGGAATAGGCATAAACGTTATGCCTCGCATCCCAAAATTCTTTTTTAAGGCTATTTATAAGCGCGATAGCTTCAGCTTCTTCCTTAATCGGATAAACAGATGCAATAAAGCGCGAGCGTTTTTCCGTTATTTCCTCTCGAGCTGTTGAATTAACGGTGATATAAGCCTCCAAGTTTTCGCCCCCTAAAAAATAATATAAAAGAAAAAAGCGCAGCCGCAAAAAGAATGCGACTGCGTGTTAGAATTACTTCTGCATACCAAAGCGCTTGTTGAATCTATCAACACGACCGCCAGAGTCAACCAACTTCTGTTTACCTGTGAAGAACGGATGACATTTTGAGCAAATATCCAAACGAATGTCCTTCTTAGTTGAACGTGTCTCAAACTCCGCTCCGCAAGCGCATTTTACAGTTACAGTTTCATACTGCGGATGAATTCCTTGTTTCAAAATTGACACCTCATTTCAATTAATCCTTGATAACGCATCGATTATATCATACTTTTTTATAAAATGCAAGTTAATTTTGAAAAAATATTAAATAAATTTTAAAAAATCTTATTTAGCCTATAAAAATAGCGTATATTTCAGTATTTTCCGCTGTTGTTTCGAGCCTCAAAGTATGTAAACCTTCCTCTAAACCCGAAGCAATTTTAAGCGGATTATGCGAAAGTGCACCGCGAACGGCAGGTACGTGCGCTTCTCCATCAAGCCAAAATGCGGGAGCCTGCTCGCTTACCTTGTTCGTATAAACTGAAATTTCGCTTCCGAAAAAACTCATTTCAAAAAAAGCGCCTGATTTTTTCGCAATCATTTTGCCCTTAAATTCAAATTTATTTTCATTTAGTAATTCGAAGCCATCTTGAGTGAGCGTAGTAAAGAAATCTTTAGAAATATCAATAATAGTTTTATTATCAAAAAGCTTTTCGCAGTATTGCGAAGGCGAGGGAATAGGTTTAAATATTTCGTTCGATTTGAGCGCTTCCGATAAAAATTCTTTTATGCATCTGAAATATTCTTGGTGAGCGCTGTCAAGCGGATGAACAATATCTAAAAAGTAATTGCTCCAGGCTTCGAGATTGATTCTTTTCGCAAGCGCAACGCCAAGCTTTAAAGATGGGATAGAATAATGGTTCGATATAATATCATGGGCTTCAGCTTGTGGGTGAAGAATACCGAGGCTGGCATCTTTTGCAAGTCGTTCATCTGTTACGAGAAGAGTTACAATATCGGTCATGGGATATCGAGTTTTTATTGTTCTTACTATCGTTTCAAACTGAAGCATCGCGCGCTCTTTTTCTGCCGAATCATAATAATCGTTGATAGAATATTCCAGAAAAACGAGATGTGGAGCAATTTCGTTGAGAATTCTATCGATTCGAAAGCAACCCATATAGGTTCCGCTTTCTCCGAGCGCGCGGGAATGGAAAAGAATTTCTTTATCGGGAAATCTGTTTTTTAGCCATTCTCCCGTTTTTGCTCGCCAGGAGGTTTTTTCAGGATCCGATGCGCCATAGCCGGCTGTTACCGATCCGCCAAAGAAAAGTACGTTTAGCCTATCCTCTTTTTTTAGCGATTTTATGAAATTTTTGAGTCCGCCGCGATATTCGATGCAGTCGGAATATTCTGTAAGCATTTTCAACCCTTCTTTTAAGAAAACCAAGTATTAAATTTGTTTTTAAGTCCGCTGAAAAAATCAACTATTTTGAATTTAACTTTATAATCCTTGGAATTTTTCGCAATATCCTTGCTTGAGTTCGTTAGGTTTGTTTCTTTTTCGATGCTCGCTCCTAAGCAGAGCTTCGGAAAGATAACGCACCACCAATTTTCGCCTTCGGCCTTTCCTATCTTTATTCTCAAAGCATCATAATTTCCTGCGGGCAAAGAAAAGGAGTCATAATGCCTCGTTTCAAAATAGCAGTTGGTGATTTCTGCTGAAACTTTATAATTGAAGCCTTCTTCTCTTATAACCTTTTCCGCTTCCTTTATAATAAGCCCGAGATTATCTTCGGAATATTTTATGGCTTCCTCTTTTTCGGTTGCACCATCGTAAATATCAAGTTTTAAAAGTCGGTCTCTGACCTTGATTTTTAATTCTTGGTCGGCTTTTGAATCGGAATTTGCAAGGATATGAAGCCTCAAAACCTTTTCTTTAAGTTCCGTGCAGCTCGCTTCAAAGCGAACCATAGATAATAGAACGGAGAATATAAGCGCAGATATTACGGAAATTTCAAATCTTCTTTTAGCTGTCATTTTTTATTACCGCCTTAAATTATTTTCGCGGTAATTATTGGCAGGAAATTAATTAATTATACAAATTCATAGCCTTTAGCCATCGGATTGCATAAATAAACCTCATCAAAAGCATCTGTTAAAAGCTCCTGAGGCATTACGCCTTCGCCTTTTTTGAATATACCAAAAACAGATGGACCGCTGCCCGAAAGCTCTGCACAAAAAGCCTTGAATCTCAAAAGTATTCGTTTTTGTTCTTTTATATCTTTTTCCCATGCTTCCTCAAAAACATTGCGAACAGCAGCGCAGGTTTTCTTTAAATCTCCCTCGTTTAATCCTTGAATGAGCGCATCAACGTCGGGACGAGGATAATCCTTCAATGAATCCATCTTATTATAAAGCGCGCCGGTCGAGGGCTTTTCGCCGGCTTTAATTATAACAATATCGCAGTCCATCATCTTTGGTAAAGGGGAAAGTTTTTCTCCAATTCCATCGGCTTTCATCGTTCCGCCTATCATGCAAAAAGGAACGTCTGCACCAATCGAAGCACCAAGTGCCAAAAGCTCAGCTTCTTTTAATGGGTTTTTATATAAATAATTAAGACCTCTCAAAACAGCCGCCGCATCAGCGCTGCCTCCTGCAAGCCCTGCGGCAAGGGGGATATTCTTTTCTATTTCAATTTTGCAAAAATCTTCAATTTTGGTTTTTTCATAGAAGGAAACAAGCGCCTTATAGCAAATATTATCTTCCATAGCTATATTTCCTTCGGAGCATAAAACCTCGTTTTTTTCTTTTCCGATTTCTATTTTAACAATATCATGAAGCGAAATCGATTGAAAAACAGTTTCGATAATATGGTATCCGTTTGGGAGCTTTTCTTTGATATCAAGGCTTAAATTCAGCTTCGCATAGGCTTTTATTGTCATTTTCATCATAATACTCCTAAAAATATTTTTAAATATTGTAACATATTCTAATGCAAAATGAAAGGTTTTATGTTATAATTAATAAAAAAATTAAAGGAGCTTGTATTATGAAGGCGGTTATAACAGTTGTTGGAAAAGATACGGTTGGTATTTTGGCAACAGTTTCTAATGAATGTGCAAAATTCAATGCGAACATTATCGACGTTTCTCAAACAATCATGCAGGATATGTTCTGTATGATAAT
>JAZORV010000108.1:0-6010 GCA_045656785.1 Acutalibacteraceae bacterium
AGGTATATATCTAATTATACCGGTGTCACAGCAGGTCTCTGCTATATTGCAAATCTCAAAAACAAACTTTATCACGGAAGATTTGATAGAAAACTCGATTATATTATTACAGAAAAATATATTAAGAAGTCTTTAGTTTAAAGGAGAAGCGAAATGAACGAAAACTTCATGCCCGATAAAGCAGAAGATAATTCCAAAACCGGCGAATTTGAATTGAATGATATTACCGCACGATCAACAGAAAACTCCGATGTGTTCGAATCTGCTCCCGAGGATGAATTTATTATCGGTGGTGGTTTCAATATATCTGATGAAGATGTATTTATTGAAGAATTTAAAGAAAAAGAATCTAAAGGCGCCAAGCATAAAAAGAAGAAGACTGCAAGAAGCGTTATAGGAACCTTTGTTTGGATTTTTCTTATAGTCGGCGTTTCTGCAACATTAGCTGTCGGCGCAATATTTTGCGCGATAGACTACATTGGTCTTCATGCTTCGAAAGAAATTACAATAACGATTGAAGAGGGAGAAAGCCTTGAATCGATAACCAATGAGTTGCACGAAAAGGGCGCGGTTAGTATGCCGTTCTTGTTTGAATTCTATTGTAACCAGAAGGGTTATGCAGAGCAATTTAAACCGGGTGTACATACCATCCAAACCGACAGGGGATATTCTCAAATTGTTTATGAATTTACAACAGTTGAGGGTCAACCTATAAAAACTGCAACCGTTGAAATCCCTCTTACTGCAGACGTCAGAGAAATTGCAGTAATACTCGAGGAAAACGAAATATGCAGTCAAGATCAATTCTTTAAGGTTATGAGCGAGGGTGAATTTGATTTTGACTTTGTAAAAGAGATTCCCGTAAAATCTGTCAGATATCGCTTTGAAGGCTATCTTTTCCCTGATACCTATGAATTCTATGCATGGAATAGCGAAGAAGGGGCGAGACTTGCTATTGAAAAGATGCTCGGCAATTTCGATTCTAAGTTTTCTCCTGAAATGAGAGAAAGAGCTAAAGAGCTTGAGTTGAGTATTCATGAGGTTACAACCCTTGCATCTATAATAGAGCTTGAATGCACCGGTCATAATAAGGAGATGCCCAATGTTTCTGCTGTGTTTCACAACAGATTGTATCGTTGGGGAGATGAGAAAAAGTTTTTGGGCTCATCTCCTACAGCCGAATATTTGGGTGGTATAGCGAACTACGATACAAATGTAACCGAGGGAATCCCTGTTGGCCCTTATTGCTCAACCGGCGAGGCATCCTTAAAGGCCGCGCTTTATCCGACAAAAAGCTTTGAATCTAAATATTACTTCTTTGTAACGGATAAAAACGCAAAGTTCTATTATACTGAAAATAACTACGAGCATAACAATATAATATACGAACTTCAGTTAAAAGGACTTTGGGCGGAGGAATAGGCAATGAATAATGATTCTTTAAAACGTGCAGAATTGCTTTGCCCCGCAGGAGATTTGACAAGGCTTCGCGCAGCAGTAGATTATGGCGCAGATGCGGTGTATTTCGCAGGCCAACAATTTGGTATGCGAACGGCAACCTCAAATTTCACTAAAGATGATATCCTTGAAGGCGTAAGCTATGCTCATAAAAATGACGTTAAGGCTTATATCGCTTGCAACACAATTCCCCATAATGACGAATTGACGAATTTGCCCGAGTTTCTTGAGTTTTGTTCAAGCGCTGGCGTAGATGCTCTTATTGTTTCGGATTTAGGAACTATGAAGCTTGCTCAAAAATATGCACCTAAAACAGAAATTCATATCTCTGTTCAATCGGGTATAGTTAATTATGAAACCGCTAATGCTTTTCACGATCTCGGTGCGAAAAGAATAGTTGTTGCTCGAGAACTTAATCTTGAGGAGATTGCAGAAATTAGAGCAAAAACTCCCAAGGAGCTTGAAATCGAAGCATTTGTGCATGGAGCGATGTGCGTTTCTTTTTCTGCAAGATGTCTGCTTTCAAGCTACATGACGGGGCGAGATGCCAACAGGGGGGATTGCGCTCAGCCTTGCAGATGGAGTTATTCTCTGGTGGAGGAAAAACGCCCGGGACAATATTTTGATATAACCGAGGATGAAAAGGGAACTTATATTTTAAATGCAAACGATCTTTGTATGGTTGATTATATCCCCGAGCTTATAAATAGCGGAGTATACAGCCTTAAGATAGAGGGAAGAGCGAAATCGCATTATTATACTGCGGTTACAACCAATGCCTATCGCGGAGCTTTGGATGAATATTTTAAGAGCCCTGATTCGTATAAAACTCCGGAATGGGTGTCCGAAGAATTATCCAAAATAAGCCACAGAAACTATTCTACCGGATTTTATCTGGGTAAACCCGAAAATTCGCAAACATATAGCCATGCAGGCTATGTCAGGGATTATTCGGTTGCTGCGGTCGTTGAGGGCTATGAAAACGGGATGATTTTAGCAAGGCTTAAAAATAAGTTCTCTGCAGGAGAGCTTTTGGACTGCTTAGAACCACAGAAGCCGCCATGCTTTATTGATACTTCAGTTATGTATAATGATAAAAACGAACAAATAGAAGTTGCTCCTCATCCGATGAGTGTTATTAAGATTCCTTATGATAGACCAATCAAAATTGGCGCTTTATTGAGAATGAAAGTGTAATTTTGGGTAAAATTGCACATACCTTTATTGTCGTTATGTGCTTTTGTTCCAAATTAACGATGTTTTTTGTTAATAAATGTTCATTTTTTACAAAAAAAGCAAGTTTTTTTGAATAATTCATCAAAAATCCACTTGACTTTTTGTGCAAATGTGATAAAATGATCTAAGGTAATTTATGATGATATGCTTTGCCTCAAATTCTGTCATGTAACCTTGCAGAAATTTGGGCGTTTTGCACATTATCGTTACTTTACTGTTTTCACACCATTATTTTATATCTTTTAGGAGGCTAAATGATGCGAAAAAGGTTATTATGTTTAGGAATAAGCGCGCTTGTGTTAGTTGCTTGTTTCGCTACACCCCTTTCTGCATTGGCTGCAGGAACGAAGCCTGTCACCGATAACGTTGGTGCAGATGCAATCCCTGAAGATGGCAGTTATTACAACTATTATCTTAAGTATTCAAATGCAGAAACCTATGTCGGTTATGTTGATGATCACAAATTGGTAGAAAATGATTCTCAAGTAACCATTAAGAAACATGATGAAGTAGTTGAAAGGAAAGGCTATCCTTACTATGTTTTAAATAGTGATAATACTCAGTTCACTATTAAAGTGGACATCCCTAAGGATGCTAAATACGGAATCACTCTTGACTATTTCCAGATTGCCAACAGAGAAAAGGATATCGAAGTTTCTATCCTTATTGATGGCAAAACTCCTTATAACGAGGCTAATCAGATTTGTTTGCCCCGAATTTGGACTGACGAAATTGATGCTGAAGGAGTTCCCGAAGGCGCATATTTTGAATGCTCTGATAAAAACGGCAATGCTGATGATATCAGACCTGTTCAAAAAGAAATGCCTGTATGGACGGAAAGAAGTCTTATAAATATTCAAGGTCTCTATAATGACCCTTATCAGTTCTTTTTAACTAAGGGTTCTCATGAGATCACCTTCAAGCTTGATCGCGAGGCTGTTGCTATTTCCAACATTCGCATTGGTAATGAGGAAGCCCTTCCTTCTTATAGCGATTATCTTGCAGCTCATGAAAAATATGGCTACGTTAAAAATAATGGTGTTGAATATAATAAAGGTATCGGAGATGATTCTTCGATTTTAGTTCAAGGCGAGCAGACTTATAAGAAGAACAACATCGTTCTTTATGCTACATATGACAACTCCGGCGCTTCGACCTTGCCTAACGACCCTGCATATACAAAATTAAATACGATCGGTCAGAGCAACTGGACCACCAATGGAGATGAGATCTTCTGGAAGGTTAACGTTGAAGAAGGAAAGGCCGGTCTTTATAAGGTTGTTTTCCGAGCAAGACAGAATTTTAACGAAGGTATGTATTCGTATAGAACTCTGAGAGTTAATGGTGAAATTCCTTACGAGGAAGCAAGAGAGATTGCTTTCAAATATCAGCAAGGCTGGTATATGCTTGAGTTTGGCAAGCATAACAACGAAGGCGAAAAGGTTGAGGACTATTACGTATACCTCAACGAAGGTGAGAACGTGTTCTCTCTTTCGTGTACTACCGGTGTTATGAGCGAGGTTCTCCGTAACGTTCAGCAGGCTGTTCTCGATCTTAATGCTATATATCGTCAGATAATTTCGGTTACTTCAACCGAGCCTGACATTTATCGTGACTATTCTCTTGATCAGCAGATCCCGACTCTTGAGCAGGATCTTAAAGATGCTCAGAAGTTCCTTGAGGACACTTCTGCAAGAGTTGAGCAAATCACAGGTACCAGAGGTTCTCAGGCGTCTTCTCTTGACTATGTATCCGGCATAATCAAAGAGTTAGCTGAAGATCCCTATGTAATTCCTGAAAGACTTGGATCATTCAAATCAGGTATCGAAACTCTCGGTAGCTTGGTTAGCACACTTAGTAAACTTGCTCTCGAGATTGACTATATTGTATTCCTTCCGGAAGACGTCGAAACTCCTTCGGGCGATGAAGGCTTTTTGAATGGCGTTTCTTTCACCTGGAATCAGTTCATTTCTTCCTTTACGGTTGATTATAATAGTATGACAACTTCCGGTGATGAGAAAGGCGCAGACGTAGTTAAGGTTTGGGTTTCCACAGGTCGTGACCAAGCTAAGATTATCAGCCGTCTCATCAGCGATAGTGAGGATAAACTTGTAACCTCTTCAGGCAAAAAGATTGCCGTTCAGCTTAGCATGGTTGATACGGGCGGTACACTTATCAGAGCAACCTTGGCAGGAAAAGGTCCTGATTGCGCTCTTATGATCGGTGAAGATGCTCCGATGAACTTGGCAGCTCGTGGAGCTCTTGTTCCGTTGGATGATTATCGCGAGGCGCTTCTTGATCAGTTTGAGTCTTGTGCTTGGACTCCTTTCTGGTATAATGGCCATTATTATGCCCTTCCTGAAACTCAGTCGTTTGACCTTATGTTCTATAGAACTGACGTTCTTGAACAGTTTGGTATAGAGCCTCCTAATGCTGAAGATCCATCAACTTGGTGGACATGGGACCGCTTCTATGAGGTAATGGAAATCCTTCAGAATGGTAACCTCCGAGTTGGTATTCTTGAAATCAACTCTGCAAATGCAGGTATTTCTGCAGGTATCGGAACCTTCGATAAGTTCCTTGTTCAAAATGGTGGAACGTATTATACGAAGAATCTTGATAAGACCTTGTTTACAGAGGAAGTTGCTTATCAGTCGTTCGAACGTTGGGTAGAGCTCTATTCTAAATATGGTCTTGACCGTTCGTACGACTTCTATAGCCGTTTCAGAACAGGCGAAATGCCTTTGGCTCTTCAAAACTATACATCTTATAACCAGATTAAAACTGCAGCTCCTGAGCTTAACGGATTGTGGACGTTTGCTCCTATCCCCGGAACAGAGAGAGTTGATGAGGAAACCGGCAAAAAATACATTGATATTTCCGAAACCTCTGTTGTAACCGGTTGTATTATGCTCAAAACTGCTCAGGAAAAGGGAATAGAGGAAGCAGCTTCTATATTCCTTAAATGGTGGGCATCTCACGAGACTCAGGCTGAATACGCTCGTGAGCTTGAGGCAACCCTCGGTGTTGCAGCAAGATATGCTCCTGCAAACAAAATTGCATTTGATACCTTAGGTTGGACAGATGCAGAAGCCGATATTATCAGAACTCAGCGCGCTGAGGTTACCGTTATGAACGAAATTCCCGGTAACTACATTCTTAAGAGATCTCTTACAAGCGCATTCCGTTCTGTTATTAACGGAGAAAATACAGCACGTCGCGCGCTCACTATATATAATGTTGATATTAATGATGAGATCAAGCGTAAGCGTACAGAATTTGGATTAGAATAAGGAGGTAAGGACAGAAATGAGAA
>JAZORV010000109.1:0-9665 GCA_045656785.1 Acutalibacteraceae bacterium
GTTGTATTTGGGAATGGGCAGACCACGTTGTTATAGTTGATGGCGTTCAAAAATATGGTGGAGATTTTAAGGAATTAACCCATGATGGCAACTTCTGTTGCGATGGTATCGTATTTTCCGATAGAAGTCTCAAAGCGGGAAGCTATGAGATGAAAGCCGCCTATGCGCCCTTCAGAATTGCTTATGATAGCGGAGAATTGAAGATTACAAATCATTTTGATTTCACTAATTTTAGCTCCTGCTCCATAAAATATGAAATCAAGGTTGATGGCGTTGCAATAAAGATCGATACCCTTTCTTTGGATCTTCGCCCGCGCGAAACTGCTTCTATAAATATCGCGGATATTGTTCCCGAAAGCTGCGAATTGGGAGCATATATTAACGTAACTCTTTATGATGCAAGGGGCATCGATCTCGGAACGCTACAAACCGAAATTCCTTGCAAAGTAATCGAAAGAAAGCTTGAAAGAGAAGAAATGAAGCTTTTAGAGGACGGCATTTTTGTTTATGCTAAGGGAGAGGGCTTTGAATATCGCTATAATAAGCAGCTTGCTAATTTTGATAGCATTAAAATCGATGGCAAAGAGCAGCTCAGAGATGCGGTTGTGCTTTCGGCTTGGCGCGCACCAACCGATAACGATGGCCCTATGAAGTCGAAATGGCTTAATCTGAATATTTGGGAGGGTGAAAATCTCAATGTCGCCTTCATAAAGCCTTTTGAAACGGTTGTGGAAGGAAATAAGATAAGCGTTAAAGCGGGGCTTGCAGGAATTTCCCGCCAGCCGATTTTCCGTTATACCCAAACCTTCACGTTCTTCTCCGATGGCAGTGTTGATATCGAGCTTCAAGGCAAGGTTAAGGAGCGCTCTTGCTGGCTGCCGAGGCTCGGATATGTCTTCCCCTTAACATCTAAAAATTCGAGCTTCCGTTATTTCGGAATGGGACCCCTGGAAAACTATTGCGACCTTAATCATCATAGCAGAGTTGATTGGTATGAATCGGATGCCGATAAAGAATATGTGAATTACGTTCGTCCTCAGGAGCATGGCGTTCATACAAAGGTTAAGAGATTGAGCATTGGCGAAACGTTAGCCTTCTCGGGTGATAATTTCGAAATAAACGTTTCGAAATATTCTATCGAGCAAATCTATAAAGCTGACCATACCGATGAAATAGGCGAATCAAAGGGCATCGACCTCAGAATTGATTATAAAAACTCAGGCCTCGGAACAGGTTCTTGCGGACCGATGACCGAGGAAGAATATCGTTTAAGCGAAAAGGATATCAATTTTAAATTCACGATGCTTGCAAAACTTAAATAATTAAAGAAAACAGCTTCCGAGCTTTTTCGGAAGCTGTTTTTAGCATAAAATAAAGATAAAATTTAAACTTATATTGACTCATTTTGAAAAATATTGTATATTAAAAAGGTAAAGAAAGGGGATAGAAAAAATGTTTGAAGCAGGCTTTGCGAGGGTAGATGTAACACCGCCTTTAGGAACAGAGCTTACAGGCTATTTCGAAAAAAGAATATCCGATGGCGTTCTCGATGCTATCGAGCTTAATGCTTTAGCAATAAGCAATAATGAAGAAAAAGCCCTTATAATAACAGGCGACTTCATGGAAACCGCAGAAAAAATGCTCTCAGAAATCAGAGAGCTTATAGAAGAAAAGGCAGGAATAAAAGCGCAGAATATTATTCTTCAAAGCGTTCATCAGCATACCTCAACCAGCCCCGACGTGGCTTCGGCGGTTAGCAGAGAGTATCAAGAGGAGCTCAAGGATAAATATTGTTTTGTTGCCAAAAAAGCTATTGAAGATTTAGCACCTGCAAAAATTTCTATCGGTCAAAAAGAAACCGCCGAGCCGATCTCCTTTATCCGCCGATTCAAGATGAAGGATGGCTCAACGAGAACCAACCCCGGTGTTTTGAATCCCTTGATTGATGCTCCGATAGGAGAGTCTGATAATACAGTTCGCCTTGTTAAATTCGAAAGAGAAAATAAAAAGGATATCGCCCTTGTCGGCTTCCAAACTCATCCTGATGTTATTTGCGGAAATAAGTTTTCTGCCGATTGGCCCGGTTTTGTTCGTAGAATGACAGAGGCTGATATCGAAAATATCCATTGTATCCTCCTCAATGGCTTTCAGGGCGATACAAACCATATAAACGTTAAAAAGAACGAAACGCTTGAAAACTACAAGTTCAGCGAAAAAATGGGCAGAATCATAACCGATGCAGTAATCGAGCTTTGGGATAAAGTCGAGGAAATCCCTGCGGGGGAGATTAAAGCTAAGGTTATAATGAAATACCTCCCGACTAATCGAAACGGAATAGAAAGAATCGAGGAATGTATCGATATTCGCCAAAAATATGAAAAAGGCGAGGTCGTTAAGGAATTTGAAATGGGAGAATATGGCGAAATCTGGAGAATTTCGAGGCTCGCCGAAAGACCTGTTGTTCAAAGGCTTCCTATATCCTTTATTTCCTTCGGCAAAATTGCGATTTTAGGCTTCGGCGGAGAACCCTTTACCGATTATGCCGATTTCGCAAGAGCCTATGCGCCCGAGTGCTTTATCTTAACCGCTTGCCTTGCAAACGGAGCGCAGGATTATTTGCCCTCCGCCACCGCATATAGCGAGGGAGGCTATGAAGCCCGCGTGGCAAATTTCTCCGAAGAGGTTGTCGACATTCTCAAAACAACCACCAAAGAATTTTTGGATGAGTTATGATCAAGTATAAAAATGGCTAAGAGTTTAAAGCTCTTAGCCATTTTCTTTGCTCGAGTCCCATTAATGGAACATTAGATGCCTTATAATATAATCATCAAAAAGAAAGGATGATTAATATGATAGGTGCAATAGTTGGAGATATCGTTGGCTCGAGGTTTGAATTTGATAATATAAAATCAAAGGATTTCGAGCTCTTCACAAGGGATTGTTGTTTTACCGATGACACGGTTTTAACAATAGCTGTCGGCAAGGCAATGAGAGAAGTGGGCAAAAATCCTGCCGCATTAAAAAAACGACTAATTTCGGTCTTCCACGATTTTGGCGAGCGCTATCCCGACGTGGGCTATGGCGGAAGATATGCGGATTGGCTCGAAAACAAGAGGATAGAGCCTTATTTCAGTTGCGGAAATGGATCTGCGATGAGGGCTTCTGCAGCGGGATGGTTCGCAGATAGCCTTGAAGAGGCGGAGCGCTTAGGCGAGCTTTCTGCCGCGGTTACCCATAATCATCCCGAGGGAATTAAGGGCGCGAAGGCTGTTGCAGGAGCAATATTTTTAGCGCGAAAGGGCGAAGGGAAGGAAACGATAAAGCATTATATTAATATGTATCACTATCGCCTTGATTTCACTCTTGACGAGATAAGACCCTACTATGATTTTGATGAAACCTGCCAAAATTCCGTTCCGCAAGCATTGGTGGCTTTTTTCGAATCCGAAAGCTTTGAGGATGCCATAAGAAATGCGATTTCGATAGGAGGGGATAGCGATACCATCGCTTGCATTACGGGCTCCATCGCCGAGGCATATTATGGAATTGATGAAGATATTAAAAATTCAGCGCTTTCATTTTTGGATGACTTTTTATTGGGTGAACTTGAGAAAATATTAAAGGCTATATAAAGAAGAAAGGCTTAAAGCGAGTGTGCTTTAAGCCTTTTTGTTATATGAATCTGTAATCCCCTTCGGCTTGAGTGTAGCTAACAAGAGCTCCGAGATTTTTCATCCATTCTCTGGTTTCAAGCGTTGCGAAAGGTCCTTTCCCGCGGGTTGCGGGGTCATCAGTGGCATAAAGGTTATTTTCCCAAAGCCATTTCGGAGCAGCATAAAGGCAGACTCTCGGTTTTATCAGCTTATAGAAGTTTTCCGAAACTCCGTTCTGACCATGATGCGCCATCTGAACTATATCGCAGCGAAGCGCAGCCTTATTATATAGCCTTATAAATTCCTCCTCGGATTCCTTATCAAAATCTCCAAGGAAAAGCACACTTCTTTTTGGGAAATGCGCCTTTATGATAATGCCGGTAGGGTTTAAGGTGTGGTGGCTGTCCTTTATTATCGGCTCGTTTAAAATCTCAAAGTCCATTCCGCCAATATGGAAAAATTCTCCCGATTTTGGGGTTATTATTTCTATCTCCGCTTCTTCTATCGCTTTCAAAAAACGCTCGTTAATAGCCCAATCTTCATATTTTTTGAGATAGCTGAGCGGAGGGAAACTAAAAATCAGCTTATTGATTTTAATATCGTATTTTTCCCTGTTTTCGAGAAGATGTAAAAGCGCCCCGACGTGATCCGAATGCGCATGGGTGAAAAACCAAGCTGAAATGCCATTGTTTTTTATTAAGGAATAAAGGTTTTCTGCTTCTTCGGGGAAATTATTTCCTCCGTCTATTATAACCGTTTCGCCTGTCGGCGTTTTTATCATATAGCTCATCATCTGAATCGGCGTTCTGTTGGCAATCTGCCAAAGCTCACCGCCGCCAAGCCCTAAAAAAACTTGATTATCGGTCAACAAAAGCACCTCATTCCATTGTATTGAAATAGTAAAGATCAAGTGTTTTAATGCGATCTCTTTTCATATCGAAGCAAAGCTGAACTCTGTAAAGAGAATCAGAGGTTTCGGTTTCATAAATCAAAAAGGTTTCATCGAGTTCTTCGGAATAAGAGATGATCTGTGGTTCACCGAGGGTCATCAAAACCTCTTTATAATTAGATATTTCGCTTATTCCGGAGAAGGAAAAAGCGGGATTTGTTTCTGTGAAATAGCCGAGGCTGAAGGTTGTGGCAATACAGTCCTTTATATTCTCTTTTTCTCCGCTTTCGGATTGAAACCAAATGGTGATATCCCGTCCTTCCTCATTTTGGAAATGAAAGGAGCCCGTTCCGTAAATTCCAACGTTTTCTTGCTCATCGGCAAGGCTCCAACCGCTTTCAACTATATCTTCATAAGAGCAAGGCAGTTCGAGGTCATTTCCGCCGATACTAATGCTTTTTTCTATGCTATCGTTTTGATAGTCCTCCAAAATAAAAGCGAGCTTGCCTTTATATTCTCCCGAAACATAGGAAGAAACATCGATAATCTCGGCAGTTTCTTTTATAAAATCGTTCTCGTTTTCAATATAGCTTTCCGTATTGGAAATAATATCTGAGTTAAAGTCAGGGTCTGCAACTGCCGTTTGAGAGGATATTTTAGAGGAGGTTTTTTTGCTACCACCCCATAGCGCGCTTTCGGGACCTATTATATTAAGCTTGAAGAGAATCAGCGCCGCAATGAGCCCTAAAATAGCGAGAACCAAAATAATAATTATAATAGCGCGAATGATTTTAGGGCTTATAACGTCCTTTAAATTTTCTTCCTCGGGAATTATCGGAATAAAGGATAAAGGAGCGTTGCATTTAGGACAAAATTCTAAGCTTTCATCAATCTGCGCTCCGCAATTTTTGCAGGTCATATGGCACCTCCTATCAAAAACTTCATAGTTTATTTATTGTAACATAAAGAAAGATAGAAGTAAATAGATAATAAAAAGAAATATATCGAAATTTATCAAAAAATAAACTATTTTCAGAAGCTATTGTTGACTATAGGGTGTATAATATAGTATAATGGTATAGTATGTTGAAAAAAGAAGAAAATTAAAAATAAATGAGGGAAATTATGCTTATAAAAAGAACTCTATCGGTGCTTATATGTGTGTTAACTTTAGCGGCGACGCTTTTTGTAGTGCCGGCTTCTGCTTCAGGTGTCGAAACAGTTTCCGTAAACGGAAAAACCGTTGTTGATACTATGACCTTCGGAGGAGTCAAGCTAAAGGCATATTATAAGCCCTATTTCTGGGGATATGATAGCGATATGTCCTCTTTAGGCTCAAAATATGGTGGATATTGTTGTGCAGGGTTTGTTTATCAATTTTATAAAAGGGTTTATGGAATTGAGGTAAAAAATCTTTATGCAGAGCGAAATGCTTATGGCTATGGCTCGGGTGTGAATTTTAAAAAGTCCTCCCTCGATGGGCTTTATTATAATACCCCGACTTCTTCCAAAGGTTATTTTTATAGAGTTAAAGAACCGAAGGTTGGGGATATTGTTGCAAGCAATAATCATTGGGCGATTGCAAAAAAAATCTCAAAATCAGGAACGATAACACTGATAGAGCAGAATTATTGGTATAGCGCCTATTCGAGCGCCAGAATCAACAGAAAGGTAAGCAAAAACAACGGAAATTATTGGTTTTTCAGATATAGCGGCGCAAAATCATCGGGCAATTCTTCTGATGAAAAAGAAGAAAACCCTAAAACTGAAATTTGGACCGTTTGCTCTGACGATGGAGTCAACGTCCGATCGGGCGCAGGAACCAAGTATAGAGTGAAAATGACCCTTGCTGACGGCGAGATAGTTCATATAACCCGTAAAAAAATGGTTGATGGGATTCTTTGGGGCAAAAGCGAATACGGTTGGTGCGCGATTGAATATTGCGATTATATAAAAGGCACTTGTAAAATCGATAGCTTTACAGTAAGCTTCAATCCATCAGGCGGCAAGGGCAAAATGCAGAAGATGCTTTATAAAAAGGCATCGGAGGAAAAGCTTCCTAAAAATAAGTTTAAAAACGGATCTGAAGCCTTTATGGGCTGGGAGGTCAGCCGCGAATCGGATAATAAATGGCTTTATACAAATGGCGAAAAAAACGAATGGTATTCTGAAAACCTTCAGCCCTTCGGTTTTTCAAAGCTAACGCTAAAAAACAAAGCAGAGGTTTCCGTTTTTAAGGCTGAAAATAACGAGAATATTTTGCTTTATGCAGCTTGGCCCGAGAAGAAAATATATGCAGATGCAGTTGGCTTTGAGATAGATGAATCTGCGATTTATTCCTCGAATGGCGCAAAGGTGAACGTTAAGGTCTTTTTGGGGGATAAATATCTTAAGCAGAAGTCATATAAGCTCAGCTTTTCGAAAAATAAAAACGTTGGTTATGGTCTTGTTAAAATAACTCTCAAGGGCTCATATCGAGGCTCTTATGAGAGGGAATTTCAAATTGTGCCTAAAGCGGTTTCTTCTCTGAAGGCTTCAAAAATAGCGAAAACTACCATCAATCTTTCCTGGAAGAAAAATAGCAAAGCCAAGGGATATATGATATATCGCCTTGATCCAAAATCCGGAAAATATAAAAAGATTAAAACTATAATCGAGAATAAAACCACCTCCTTCAAGGATTCGGGGCTTAAGGCCAAAACCGAATATAAATATCGCATAAAGGCTTATGCGAAGGTGGAAAATAAATATTTATATAGCGGATATAAATACATAACAGCGAAGACAAAATAAGAGGTTTAAAACTTTAATGCAAGCAATAGAAAATAAAATGGGCGTTATGCCCATAAACAAATTGATTTTTAATATGTCGTTGCCAATAATGGCTTCGATGCTGGTTCAAGCGCTTTATAATATAGTTGATAGTATCTTCGTTTCGATGATTGAGCAACCCGGGGTTACAACCGAGGAAGCGCTTTCAGCAGTGTCAACCGCTTTTCCTATTCAAAACCTTCTAATCGCGGTTGCTACGGGAACGGGAGTCGGCCTTAATGCTTTGATTTCAAGAAGCCTCGGCGAAAAGAATAACGAAAGAGCAAATAAAATAGCGCAAAATGGTGTGTTTTTGGGAGTTATGAGTTTTGTTCTTTTTGTGATAATCGGAATTTTCGCAGTCAGGCCGTTTTTTGAGGCTCAAACACATAACGAGGTTATAATCGAGCAGGGCATTATTTATACAACAATCGTTTCGGTTGCTTCCATCGGAATATTTATGGAGATAACATTTGAAAGATTGATGCAATCAACCGGCAAAACGATTTATACTATGTTCACCCAAGGCACAGGCGCGATTATAAATATTATTTTAGATCCAATTTTTATCTTTGGCTTTGATATGGGCGTTGCGGGAGCTGCGATAGCAACCGTTATCGGTCAGATTGCGGCCGGAATCATCGGAATTCTCTTTAATCATTTTAAGAATAAAGAAATTAAAGTAAAATTGCTAAGCTTCCGCCCTGATTTCAAAATCATCAGGGAAATATATGCCATAGGCATTCCTTCAATTATAATGGCATCTATCGGTTCTGTAATGTATTTCGGAGTTAATAAGATTCTTTATTCAATGGCAAATGGCGTTGCTGCAGCAACAGTTTTCGGAGTTTATTTCAAGCTTCAAAGCTTTATATTTATGCCTGTGTTCGGTCTTAATAACGGGCTTATTCCAATAATCGGATATAATTATGGCGCAAGAAACAGAAAAAGGATTATGAAAACCTTCCTCTCGGGAACTATATTTGCTGTGTCCTTAATGCTAATAGGAGTTATTCTTTTTCAGTTCTTCCCCGAGCTTTTGCTTGGATGCTTTAATGCAACAGAAGCGATGCTTGAAATCGGAGCACCCGCGCTTAGAACTATTAGCATGTGCTTTGTATTTGCAGGCGTGTGTATCGTTATCGGTTCTCTGTTCCAAGCCTTTGGAAAAGGCGTTTCTTCGATGCTCGTTTCTATAACTCGTCAGCTTCTTATTCTTCTACCTGCAGCGTATCTATTGTCTCTTTCTGGAGAGGTTCGTGCAGTTTGGTGGGCGTTCCCAATAGCAGAAATAGGCTCGCTTCTGATAAGCATATTCCTATTCCTAAGGCTTTATAGAAAGATTATTCGCCATATCCCCGATGGCAACGAATAAAAAAAGAAACAGAAAAGAATAAACAAAAAGAAAAGGCTTCTCGCATGAAAGCGAGAAGCCTTAAATTTTGCTTTAGTATCTTTTAAGCTTCTTTCTTGCCAATGGTAAGCTTGAGGATTATCAAGGTTGCAACGGTAAGAGCTGTTGCAATAACAAGTGAAATAATAACATTCTGAACAAATGCAGCGATAATGAAGGAAACAAAGGAAATAGCTGCAACGGTTATTGCATAGGGAAGCTGGGTTGAAACGTGGTTAATGTGGTTGCACTGAGCACCTGCGGAAGACATGATAGTTGTATCCGAGATGGGTGAGCAGTGGTCTCCGCAAACCGCACCTGCAAGGCAAGCGGACATGCCCATAATTCCGAGCTCGCTTCCAACGGGGAAGATGGCAACAACGATGGGAATGAGGATTCCGAAGGTTCCCCAAGAGGTTCCGGTTGCGAATGCGATGCCGCAAGCAACGAGGAAAATAATAGCGGGGAGGAAGTTGTTAAGGCTTCCTGCGTTTTCGAGAGCGCCCTGAACGAATGCATCGGAATCGAGAAGACCTGTCATGTTCTTAAGAGCGGTAGCCATGGTGAGGATAAGAATTGCGGGAACCATAGCGATAAAGCCCTTGGGCACGCTTTCCATAGCCTCTTTAAAAGTAATCAACTTGCGGGCGATCATATAAACAACAACTACGATCAAGGCAAGCAATGCACCCCAAGGAAGACCCACTGTTGCATCTGTATTACCAAAAGCACCAATAATATCCCACTTGTAATCTGTGCCGCCCCAGAAGTCTGTTCCGAAGAAACCGCCGATATAAACAAGGCCCAATACGGAAACAATCACCAAAATGATAACCGGCAGAATCAAATCAACCACACGACCCTTGGGATTGCTTTCGTAATCTTCCCCTTCTACACGCTCGTCGGTGGAGAACAGATC
>JAZORV010000110.1:0-2350 GCA_045656785.1 Acutalibacteraceae bacterium
TCTTCTTCAAAAAAACAGACCGCAAAAACAGAGACGTTTTAGGGAATCCCTATACGAACGTTTTTTTGCAGTCTGTTAAATTTTAGTTTACGTATGCAAGCGGATCCACGGGAACGTTATCAGCTCTCATTTCGAAATGCAGATGATAACCGGTTGAAGCGCCGGTTGTTCCAACGTATCCTATAACGTCACCCTGGTTCACCGTTTGACCAACCGAAGCCCTCGTGCCATCCATCATATGAGCATAGTGACTCGTGATAAGCTGACCGTTAACGTAGCCGTGGCTGATGATAACGTAGTTTCCATAGCCGCCGCTTTCCCAGGTTCCCATAGAGGCAATAACTTGACCTCCTGCAGTTGCAACGATTGGCTTTCCTGCAATGCCGCCGCCCGAGATATCAATTCCGTTATGCATTCTGTAGCAAAGGAAATATGGGTCGTATCTCATTCCGAAATAGGAAGTGATAGTTCTATATCCGGGTAAGGGCCAAGCAAAGCCATTTCCGTCGTAATTAATACTTTCGTTAAGCGCTTGCTGTCTTGCCGCTTCATAAGCTGCGGCAACCTTCTGCTCGAGAGCAGCAATATTTGCATCGAGCTCTGCAAGCTCCTCTTCGAGGGTCATCTCTTTGGATTTAATCTCGTTTCTGACAGCTGTTGCTTCAGATTGCTTAGTCTGAAGCTCTGCACGCTCGGATGCAAGCTCCTTTTTTATCTTTTCCTGCTTCTTTATAGCCTTGTTTTGCTTTGCTATCTTGCCATCGATTTCCTTAACGGATTTTTCGATTTTAAGCATAAGGATATTATCGTATTTTGCCATATTCTCTGTGAATTGCTCCATAGAGAGATAGTTGGCATATTCATCTGCGCCCATAAGGAAGTTAATATCGCTTCCCGTTTCGCTCATAGCGATTGCGCGGAGTCTTCTTTTGAAAAGCTCCTTGCTGGCTTCAAGCTCCTTCTCCTTCTCAGCGATTTCCTCATTCATATCGTCGATTTCTTCCTGATAGGTATCAAGGAGACTTTCGCAGGCTCTTATCTTGCCTTCAACAGTTGCGATATAAGAATCAATCGTGCTGAGATATGCATCCTGCTCGGCAATATCATCCTCTAAAGCAGAAATCTTATCCTCAAGAGCATTTTTTTCGCTCTCATATTCATTAATCTGGCCTTCCATCTCGCTGATAGAGGCCGCCCTTGCGAAGGTTAAGGGCTTAATGCCGCTCTCCTCGGGAGCGCCACCTAAAACACAGATGCTCAGTGCCGCAATGAGCAAAAAACAAAGGGTTAACTTAACTGTTTTACGACATCGCACTGAATTCACTGCCTTCCTTTCTCAAATATCTGTTAATCATAAATATGCTTCCGATAAGACCGGAAATAACTCCAACTGCTGCGAAGATTCCGATAAATTCGAGAACGTGCTCCGAATAGGCAACCGCCTCCGTGGTGGGGATTCCCATTGCATTAAGCACAGCCTCGTAGCCAACGTAGAGAAGGCCTGTTGTTGCGAGGGCGGAAATAAGACCGATCACAACACCTTCAACAACGAAGGGGAAGCGGATGAAAGCATCGGTTGCTCCGACAGCCTTCATAATGCTGATTTCAAGCTTTCTGTTAAACATAGTAACTCTGATAGTATTGCAAACAATAACGAGAGCAATAACCATCAAAACACCGATAATTATATAACTTGCCATTTCTATCGCGTTCTTAACCGAAGTTATCTTCTGAGCAATCTCGCGATGGCTTGCTATTCTGTGAACACCCTCGATATTTTCGATCTGCTTAATGGAGGTATCGAATCTCGAAAGGTCCTCTAAAGTAACTTTAACTGCATAGGACATCGGGTTTTCGCCTTCAGATGCGAACTGCTCGATATACTTTGCATAGTCATCATCAACCGTTTTTTCCAATCTTTCGAGCATCTGCTCAGGTGTTAAAAGCTCGGCGGAAACAACGTTTCCAAGATTTGCTATCTCATCGCAAACGAGCTGAGCTTCAAACTGATCGTGAACCTTATATGCATCAGCAGGAACGGAGTTATGAGCAATTTCCTTATTTGAAGAATCCGAAGAGGTTGAGGAAATTTCGCTGCTGAGCTCCATATTGGTGGCAGCAGAGCCGCCAATGGAATCGGGCTCGGATTCCACGGAAGAAGCAGCTGAAGAACTGCTTTTCGGCGCGGAATTATCGATATAAGCTTCATCATATTTAACCGAGTTATAGTCGTTAAGATGGACCATAACAACATTTTCTTTTTCTATCGATGCCATCGCCTTATCAACGTTGAAGGTCACAAGCATCGCAGAGCCGATAAGCGCCATACAAGAGATAAGAACGCCAATTG
>JAZORV010000111.1:0-2775 GCA_045656785.1 Acutalibacteraceae bacterium
ACGGAATTGAGATTCGCTTCAGTTTTTGGCATAGAGTTAGGATTTATATCATCTGCCGTCAGAAATCTGAAGGCTGATTTGGGAGGCAAGGGTTCTATTGCCTTAATTTCGCGATATAGCTCAGCTCGTTGCCCATTTATAGCCCATTCCCCAAACGGTGATGAGATATTTCGGGTGGGAGGGGTTGTCCTCAATCTTCATTCGAAGTCTTCTTATATTAACGTCAACTATTTTTTCCTCGCCATAATAATTCTCGCCCCAAACTCTGCCGAGAATATCGGTTCTATCGAGAGCTACGTCGGGATTAGTGAAGAAATATTCAATAATCTGGAATTCAACCTGTGTCAGCTCGATATTTTTTCCGTTTTTATAAAGGGAGCGTCGGCGTAGATTTAAGGTAAATTCTCCGAGGCTTATTTCCTCGCCCGCCTTTTGAGAACCCTTTTTGAGCATCTCAACTCGGCGGTAAAGTCCATCAACCCTCGCCATAAGCTCAGCAGGGCTGAAGGGCTTGGTTATGTAGTCGTCAGCGCCCATCATAAGTCCGCTGATTTTATCCATCTCCTGCGTTCTCGCAGTAAGCATAATAATGCCCAAGGTTTCGGTCCTTTTTCTCAGCTCCTTGCAAAGCTCAAAGCCATCCATACCGGGCATGGTTATATCAAGCAAAGCAATATCGAAATCGCCCGAAGCCTTATCGAAAATCTCAAGCGCTTCCTCTCCCGAGCCGGCAGTAACCGCCTCATAACCCGAGCGCTGAAGGTTTATGACCTCAAACTCTCTTATCGCCGCTTCATCCTCAACAACAAGTACCCTTTTCATCAATTTTTATCTCCAATCTGGTTCATTTTCTCAAATCTTTTTTTGATTGCATCGTGGTCAACGTCCATTTCGGAATCCTTCGAGTAAATCCTCAAGGTCGCAACGGAGGTTTCATCCGAATAAATCGCTCCCGCCTCATCGTCATCAGCATTCTCGAGGCTCGAATATCTGAGTTCAAAAAGCTCCTCACCTCTGCCCTTATCGGCGGAATAATTATAGAATATCATTCCATCGGAAGCGGAGGAAACCGCGGTAAACGCTCCGACCCAAGATTTCTTAACCTTGAAGCGATACTGCATCGAAGCCGAAATGATGCTTCGTTCGGTAGTTTTAAGCTTGTCTCCCGAATAGCTTTTCCAAGTGGTCAGGTAAAGGCTTTTCTCCCCATCCTCTGCGCCCGGGAGCAAGCTTTGGCAGGGAATATCTATATCGCCATCCAAATCAATATCTTGCGAAGGGATGTCGTTAAAACGCATCGTCAAGGAATGTGTCTGACCTGATTGCTCGTACAAAGGCGCGGATAATTGCTTGCCGTCGAAATAGATTAGCTCGGTGAAATAAGCATCCATACCAAGGCTTGCATCAACAAATACCGCAGGATGCCCTCCCACCTTCGATTTAACAAATCTTCGAACCGAAGTAAGGCTCTTGTCAGCATCGCATTCAGCGATTTTGGTCATCGTGCCCTTTTGGAATTCGTGCAAACTGAATTTAACGGTGTTCGAAGGCGTGTCAATATCACAGATAAGCAAATTTTCCTTGCCGTCCGCGTTCATATCGTAAACCGTGTAGGCGCTGTATTTGCTTTCATAAATGGAAATGGGTATGTCCCCCGAGAGATTGAAAACCGAAAGCCTCGTCTCTGGCGCGCCATAAATACTCCAGCCGATAACCGCCTCAAGGTTACCGTCGGTATCAATATCTCCAAGCTCGAGCTTTTCAATATCAGTTCCGCCAACCGCAGTTTTGCCCATCATCTTCCATTCGTTCTCCTTTTCGAATAGGGAAATATTCAGGGTCTCATTTCCGTCGATTGTGGTTGAGTAAAAAACGAGCGCCTCATCCTCTTCGCCATCAGAATCAAGATCGCTCACGATAAAAGCCGAGCGCAAATCACCATATTTTGCGTATTTCAGGGTGTATCCCGAGGTCAGCTCCTCGCTCAAAACCTCGGTTATCTCCTCATATTCTCCGCCGGGAGTCGGGCTGCGGAGAAGCTGATCGTTATCCTCTAAAAAAACACCACATCCCGATGCCGAAAACGCCATAAATATAGTCAGTATTATCGCCAAAAGTTTTTTCATTTCCCCGCCTCCTTTTCCAAGCGTAAAATTATATACCTATACACATTAATTATAACATATTCCATCCAATAAAAAAAGACTTTTTTTCGCATTTATTTCAGTTTTAATATTTTTTTAAAATTTTCCCTCCTTCCCACAGCCCTTTGCCGCCGAAGCGAAGCACAGATCCTCGGCTCCCTCTGGGAGGGAGCTGGCATTTTGCGAGAAGCAAAATGACTGAGGGAGAGACCGAACTTCGCCGCAAGGCGAAGCAGTAAGAGCGAGCGAAATCAGCCAACAGATAACAGATTTCAGACGACAGACAACCGACAACAGATTGCAAACAACAGCCAATATAAATCCTAACTCTGTGAAATCAGCCATCAGATTTCAGACGACAGATGTCAGACAAGATAAATCCTAACTCTATGCCAAAAACCGAAGCGAACCACAAGCCCTCGGCTCCCCTTGCGAGGGGAGCTGGATTTTTTGCCCTAAAAAGGCAAAAAAGACTGAGGGGTAGTTCCGAACTTCGCCGAAAAGGCGAAGCAGTAAGGGCGAGCAAAATCAGCCGACAGATAACAGATTTCAGACGACAGATGTCAGACAAGATAAATCCTAACTCTATGCCAAAAACCGAAGCGAACCACAAGCCCTCGGCTCCCCTTGC
>JAZORV010000112.1:0-1803 GCA_045656785.1 Acutalibacteraceae bacterium
TAGCATCTAAATATATTCCCCGTGCAATAGAATTGCCAAAATATGGCGCGTTTTATGGTCGGCACACTGATGATGTTCGTAAAGTTAGTGTTGATACAAATAACGTTATCAACAAAGAGTTTATTGGAGTTGGTACCAATATTTTCCCTGCTGTTTTAAGCGAGGAGGGCAAAACTAAAACAGGATATAACAGTGTTTATTGGGCTCTTGAGCAGGCACGATTGAATGCGCTTGACTTAAAAATGGCGAGAAGCTGGTTCCAAATTGATTGGATGATTAAAGATACCGGTTCCAAAACAACCGACAAGCAAGCCTATATTAACGGAGATTATGATTTGGAAAGCGATTGGATGCAGGCTTTCTATGAGTATGCTTCGGCTCTTAAGAAGATGGATTGTGATTTGCTTGTTAATTTCGGTTGGAAAACAAATGATAGAATAGCCGAATGGTTTGCGTCGCCAAATCAAAATAAAAACGAAATGGATATTGCCGCTCCGGGCAATCTTTCGGCTTATGCTAAAGCTACTGCCGCTTTCGTTGATTATGCTAAGAACAAAAAAGGTCTTAGTAACATCAAATATATATCCTTCTATAATGAGCCAAATGGTGACTATGATTTCCAGGTTGGAACTGATATTGCCGATGAGCGTGTTTATTGGGCAAAGATGTTAACCATTATTGATGCAACGCTTAAAGCAAGGGGACTAAGAAATCAAATTGAGCTTTGGGGGCCCGAGGTGGCAGGAATTGAATGGTCGCTATCTCGAGAATGGTGGGAGCATACAATTGAAAATGGCGAATATAGCTCTGCGGGAGTTATCGATGGCTGGGATTTCCATTATTATTATAGCGCTGAACCTGCTTTTGATAATTATAAAACCCTCATTGACATTATAACCTATTGCAGAGATTATCTCTCAAAAAGAAAAGATGTCAAATCCCAAAAATTAATTATGACAGAGATGTATCCCAGCGTTGCCAATGCTAATTATAACACCTGGCTCGATTGGAGCGATTCCTTTGCGGGATATTTCCTTGCAATTGCAAATGGTGGTTTTAGCGGTGTCTGCTCATGGACCGCATCTACCGGATATATTCCTGCTCCTGTTAATATGATAATGACCTCGAATTATATCAATCCGTGGTCACCGATAACCAGCTCCGAGACAGCGGATATCGTTTATCCTCTTTTCTATGAGCAGAGCCTTTATTCTAACTATGTTCCTAAAAATTCCAAGACTCTTAATACAACTTGGATAGGAGATGATATAAGAGCAACTGCTTTTGAACTTCCTGATGGCGGATATACCATTATTGTTGAAAAAAACGGCCTCAATAAATCTGCCGCTTTAAATTATGGGGAAGACAATGCCTTTGATATTTCGATTAATTTTGGAATTAGTAAAAATCTTGTATTTAACCGATTTAGCTTTAGCCACGATAAACAGGTAACAAGCCCAAGCGCGATGGTTAACCGTTCTGATAAGCAGATTAAAATGGAGAATGGCGTTATAAGCGATTCCTATGACGGTTGTTACGGAGTTTATATCTATACAACATTGCCGCCTATCAAGCAGGTTTGCATAAGTGACGTAACCTTGAGCGTTAAATCGAGCAATGTTATTAAAATTTCGGCATCACTTGTTGATTGCGAACCTTCAGATAGTCTTACGTATGAGATAGTTGCTTTCGAAGGTGGGCATCCGGGAACAATTTCAGACAGCGGAATATATGCTCCTGATGCTCGGGCTCAAAAGGGTGATATGGTTGCTATTAAGGTTTCTCTGAAATCTGATCCAAACG
>JAZORV010000113.1:0-13647 GCA_045656785.1 Acutalibacteraceae bacterium
TAGATCCCAGAGCACCTCCGCTAACAGTAGAAGTTAAAACAGAGGGCAATCTTCCGACTGTTGAAAAGAATATAAACAAACCGATTTTAACATCCGTTAGACCGGCAAAATAACAAAGTAAATCTTTAGGCGTTCCGGGAATAAAGAAGACAATAAACATCAAAATATTCCGCTTTTTTGAATATTTAAGAAAATTAAGTTCTGATAATTTGTTGCTTTTAAAGAATATTTCAACAACTCTTTTTCCGAATTTTCTGACCAACAGAAAAACAACAAGGCTTCCAAGAAGGATTCCGACAAGGCAAAGAAAAGTTCCAAGCCAAGGGCCAAAAGCATAACCTGCAACAAGCTCAAGCGGCTCGCCCGGAATTAAAGCGAAGATAACTTGAATAAACACCATGCCGACAAATATGAGCATTCCGAATATTCCAAAGCCATCGATCCAAGTTCTGAACTTTTCAGGGTCATCAGCAAGCTTTACAATAGGTACGCCAACATAATACGTTGCAAGGCCAATAAAACCAATAAATACGAAAAAAGATACAATCTTTATAAATTTAATTTGAAAATCTGTTAAGCTGTATTTCATAAATTAATAAGTTAATATACGTCGTTCGGATCGTGCTCAACCTCAGCAACTTCCTTATTACTCATTTCGTTTGATGTTGATGTGCGTTTTTTTATTTTAAAGAAATAAAGGAACAAACCGATGAAAATTAAAATAGCTATAATAACAAAAATAATTATTGCAATAATTACAATTAAACCATTGTTTTTTTCTTCGTTATCAACACTATCTTTTTTATTATCTTTGTTAACTTCATTATCGGAAGTTTCTGTTTCAGAAGACGGATTTTCGCTTTCTAAAGTATCTTTTACTACATTATCTCCAACAGGAATATTGTTATCGATTTCTAATGAAGAGTTGTTTCCCGAAGAGTTGCTTTGCGGCTTTTGGGAGGAATCGGCAATTTCGCCATTAGCATTACCTTCAGAATAAGAGCCTTCAGTTATTTGCGCAGGGCCAATAATAGTTGCTGATGTTTCTTTAACGGTAATTTTAAAACTTGTGGATAATCCTTTATAGGAAACAGTTATGGTTTGCTTGCCTGTTTTAATGTAATTATATCCGCCAACGGTATATTCATTTTGCTTAAGCGTAACGGTTTTATCGCTATATACTGCCGATACCTTTAAGCCGCGCAAATCCAAAGAGCTGTCTCCTTGGATATAAGTTAACTTGTTAGGTTTAGAAACTATTTCAATTTTGATAAGCTTAGATTCAGGGGCATCGAGCGAAAGCTCAGGAAGACTTTTTAAAATTAGCTTACCATCAACCAAATCCCAAACGGTGGAAAAATCAAGTGAATCAAAATTCTCTTTAGCAGAAATTTGGTCTTTAGAGAGCGATATTCCGAATTTTCCGGTTATCTCTTCGTTAACTATTGAATCAAGATAATAGCAATCAGAAATGTCTTTGGAAGTTGAATCGCTGACTATTCCGCCGATATATGTATGTGAAATAATTTCAGAAGGAGTTACGCTTCCGAGTGCTACAGATTTTGAAATCGTTCCTTTAAGTTGGCCACAGATACCTCCGAGATAAACATTTGAACATTTCTCTGCGATTAATCCGCCTGCGAAAAGACAATTATCAATTTCAATATCAGAAGCAGATCTGCCACAAATTCCGCCCATATAAGCATCCATCGAAGCATCAATTCCTTTTGAGAAAAGAGAACCATAAACCGCACATTTGCTTATTTTACCTCTGTCGGCTTGTCCGGTTATGCCTCCGGTGTATTGCTCGCCAAAACTACTATAAATGTTAGCATAAGATATGCAGTTTTTAACCTCTCCGCCTAAAAGTTTTCCGCAAATTCCACCAGAATAAGCAGCAATTTCAACGTTTGTATTCGAAATTTTTCCAGAAGATAAGCAATTCTCAATAGTGCCTTGATTTGTTCCGGCAATTGCACCGGCATAAGCCCAATTTTTGCCCGAAGTTGAAAGGTTAACGTTCTCGAGATTTAGATTAATAACCTTTCCGCTTAGATATCCAAAAAGGCCTGCATATGCAGAAGTTCCTGAAGAAGAAAGAGACGGAACGATGTTAAGATTGGCAATTTTATAGCCTTTACCATCTAACGTTCCACTGAAAATTTCAGAAGAGCTTCCAATAGTTTTGAAACTATTTCCATCAGGGGCAATAATATCATTAGTTAAATAATAATCTCCCGTTAGGTTGTTGGAAATATTAACTAAATCCTCATAAGAGCTGATGGCCTTGCTTTCCTTAGCATAAACGCCAATACTAAAAATTGAAAATATCATAAATGCGCAAATTACGCTAGCTATAACCCGAACAATTCTTTTCATATAATTATATCTCCTTATCACTTCTTATAAATCGTTTAATTTATTATAACAGAAATTTGAGAGAATTTCCACATATTTTTTGTTTTTATAAATATTTTAGGTTAAATATGTGTTTTTCGGTTGATAAAAAGGTAAAACAGTGTTAAAATTATAATATATTCATAATCAAAAAATGGAGTTTTCGGTATGAGTTGGAATAAAAACATTAATATTATTATGGCAATGGATTTAATTAAGTTCACAATCAATGAAGGTGCTTATGTTAATTTAGACAGTAGTTGGAATAGGGATAACGTTATTTCGCCATATTCCAGACTATATTTTATACTTGGCGGAGATGGAGTTGTTGAACAAAATGGAACTATAATTCCATTAAAACCCGGAACCGTATACTTAATTCCCGCCGGAATGAAATTTAATTACAGATGCTCTTCTAACGTTGAAAAGTTCTATATGCATATTAATGCGATAAATCCGGACGGCTACGATATGATGACAAAATTTAATAAGATTGGACAGTTATCTATTGCTGACAGTGAAATAAGAGCTTTAGTGGATCTTTATTATTCAAAGACTATTTATTCTGCAATGCAACTTAAAGGAAAGATTTATGATGTATTTCTCAAAATGCAAAACAAATACCAATTTGGTACCGAAGATTTTCAGCCATATTCAAAAATAATTTCTAATGTTATGAGTTATGTCAAAGATAACTTATCGGCTAAACTAAATATTGAAAATATATCAAAAAAACTATATATATCGCCTAATACTTTAGCTAAAAAATTTAAAAGCGAGGTCGGAAAACCATTGGGTCAGTATATTGATGATCTTGTTTTCTTTGAATCGCAAAGATTGTTATTGTATTCTGATATGACAATTGGACAAGTCAGCGAAAAAATGGGTTTTTGCGATCAATTTTATTTTTCAAGAAGATTCAAGCAAAAGTTTGGAGAAAATCCTAAAGACTATAGAATTAAGGTTGGAACAATATGAAAAACGCAGCATTTTGCTGCGTTTTTTTATGGAATTAGCAAAGTTCGTTTAGTTAAAAGTATATCCTCGTCAAGCTCATTCGCCGTTAAAATGCATTTAGGGGACGTTTTATATTTTTTAGCTATATCCCAAACGCTCTCCCCTTCTTCACAAAAATAAAGTATCATTGGAGCTTTTTTTATGGATTCTTTTTTAGCTTCAGATAACTCAATGCTTTTAATAATGTTCATTTGTGAATAAGAATAAATACTTCCGCAAACAAACATCTCAACACATACTTCGATCCTTGTTGTATCTTTAATAGTATAAACGGAGGAGGTTATATCAATCTCGGCGTTAGCAGAAAGATTACTATTTACGGAATCAAAAGGTTTGTTGAATTCATAATCTATTGCTCTTTCATAATATTGTGGTTTTCCTTCTGAGTCCATTAATAAAAGACAAATCAAAACTGAACCTATTACATTAAATGCGTTATTTTGAAATTTAACATTAGAAGGCTTAGCTTCGCACCACATATCCAGTACATTTCCAAAGCTACCATCAGGCAATTCTAAAACCTTTTTACAAAGATATCTCTCCGATAACGGAAAATCCAGCTTCTTAAAATTAATTGTTTCAAATTGTTGTGAGCATTCATTTTTTATTGAAAACGCATCAAGTATAAGAGGAATGCTATTTTCACAGCTCGCCTGAACCAATATGCATAGCTTACATTCAAAAGAAAAGCAATTCGTCTCCCCGGATAAATTTGTTCTCGGTTTAATATGATACGAAACCAAATTAACCATCGAAGTGCATTTGCATTCAATACCATTTGTATCGAGCTCTATAATTTGACTGAAAGGGATTCTGTTTTCGTATAATTCTGTTACGCCTAAATCGTTGCAATATAAAACATTAATCAGAATTTCGCCTTTTACCATAGCTTTGCTTCCGAGGAGTGTACAATCAGTTGAAAAAGCTTTAGCATCGCAACGGATAATAGAATTTATTGCAGAATTTCCACGACTTAATTCAAGTTCTTCTTCGATTAAAACTGTTTTTTCGGAAGTTGCCAAAGGATTTGTTGCCGGGCACCCTCCTCTTTTTAACTGAATATCTTCGCAGTCGACATCGGTAATGATGTCTTGTTTTTCAAATGAATTAATTGATAAAATTAATGAAATAACGCCATGTACATCGATTTTTCTGGAAGTGATCGCTCTGCAGTTAACATAATCGGTATATAATTTTAATGAAACGAAGTTTTCTTCGGATAATCCCACGATTGGGACGATTTTTTTAAAATCATAAAGCTGTTCATAGGAGAAAATTTTTTCATTTTCATCTACATAAATCAAAGTAACACAAGCATCACCTTCAATATTAAGCTCATTACCAATAATGTTTTTTGAATTTATATTCGGTGTTATCCTGCATTTTAAAACTCTTAATACGTCTGGGCAATAATCGGGTAAAGTAAAATCAATATCAATCGGTTGCTCCAGCACTCCATCATAAATATTTTTGTTTATCGAAATTGATTGTTTGGTTAAGTTAGCTTGCATAACCTTCGCTCCTTTTTACATTATTGTTTGATAATGTATATGCTTTTAAAATTTAACATATGCTTCTATAAAAAATACTTGCAATATCTTTTTATATATGATAGAATTAACAAAGAAAATTTCGTGGAGGTTTAGCTCAGCTGGTCAGAGTACCTGCTCGACACGCAGGGGGTCGGCGGTTCAAGTCCGCCAGTCTCCACCATCTTAAAATCCTGATTTGTCTAATTTGCAAATCAGGATTTTTTATATATAAAAAGGCAAAGCACGTTTTATACGCACTTTGCCTTTTTTAGAACGAATATTTTACCAGTCCCACTCTTTGCCTTCTATATCGTAATATATGCCATCTTTTGGTTCGCCTTCGGCGAGATCAATTAAAATTCGAGCGGAATCTTCGGGTTTTTGCTCGGGCAAAACACCAGCATCGGCGCCTGCTATACCTTGCGGAGTTAACATCCAACCCGGATGGATGGCATAAAACTTAATTCCTCGCTCGGAAAAATCATTATGCATCATCTTTGTTGCCATATTCTGAGCAGCTTTAGACATACAGTAACCATACTCCCCTTTTCTCCAACATTCACCGATAGAGCCGGCTTCAGAGGAAAGGTTGATCATGGTTTTCTTATCAGAAAGCATAAGTTTTTCAATAAAAGCCCTTGCTATTCTAACAACTCCTAAAGCATTTACCTCGTATTGTTTAATCATTGATTCAAAATCAAATTCCGGGTCAAGCAATTTTCTACGCTTTCTGTCTAACCAAATACCTGCATTATTAATGATTAGCTCGAGTTTTTCTGCCTTCATTATTTTAGCGGCGTTATCAACAGATTCAGCGCTCGAAACATCGCATTCAATAATCTGAAGCATATCACCTTCAAGAGCTCTTAATTCGTCGCTTATCTTAAAATCAAGCGCAGCAACGAAATAACCTCTTGCTAATAATTCTTTGCAAAAAGCAAGCCCTAAACCTTGAGAACTACCTGTTACAAGAGCGGATTTATTATTCACAAATCACAGCTCCTTTTATGAATCCATCTTTGTGCTCTTCCATATCAAAGTTCGCTTTATCGAATTCTTCCATAGTATAGAATTTATTAACTAGTCCCGTGAATTTCCAAATATCCTTAGATATAAGATCGAGCGCTCTGCGACAAAGGTCAGCCTCGAATTCTATTCTTCTTTCATGACAATTCTCCATTGTCATTGCTTTCATATTCCAAAGCTTGAAATCAACGTTTCTAAAGCAATCGTTATGATAACCGCCAATACCAAGTCTTCCATGCGCGCTAACCAGATCTCCTGCCAATTTAAGACCACTCGGGGTTCCTGTAAATTCCATAACGTTTTTAAAGCCTGTATTGAAAATATCGGTTTTATGGCCATCTCGCTTAAGATCAGGAGCTTCCCATGTTTCCCAATTAAGATACTCGTATCTTTGGAGCTCTTCGGGGTGAATAGCGCGAGAAGCACCATATTTAATTGCATTCTCAAGCGCTTCGTCTCTTGTATCAATAGCAACGATATTATTATAACCTAAAGCTCTGAACATCGATATCATTCCGAGACCCATATATCCTGCGCCAACAACGGCTATTTCATCTCCGAATATTTGAGGCATCATTCTAGTTCCACAACTCATTAAGCATCCTAACGGCTCAACAATACCATCCTCGTCCTTAATGTTTTCGGGGATATGCATAGTTTTTGAGGGCTCCATAATGATGTATTCCTGATATCCGCCACCGCCAAGACCTGTTACTCTATCGCCAACAGAAAAGCCCTTAACGTTCCTACCAACCTCAGCAACATAACCCATTGTTTCATGACCAAATTCTTCTCCCTCTTTTGCAACACTCCAGGGATACCATTCCGAATGACACATACCGGTATATTTAACCTTAACAAGAAGCTGATCATCATTTATTTTAGGAATATCAATATTTATTATTTTGCTCTGCTTTGGTCCTTGCATTATTATTTTTTTCATAATACGTCCTCCTTTTTTATATCAATTTTGATTATATATCGAATTGCTTAACAATAAAATGGATAAAACAGAAATAAATATGGACAAATCAGATTTTTTATGCTAAAATTACAAAAAGGAGATGGATAAAAATGAAAATTCTTCTTGTTGGTTCTTCGTTTGATAATATTAAATATTGTAAAGAACATTCTCATTCAACTTGGGAAATAGTTATACCAACAAAAAACAACGGTATTGTTGAAGCGTGTGGTCAAAAAAACGAGTTTTCAGAGGGATTTGTTTACGTTATTCCTCCTAATATAAATCACACAACATATTCCGGTTGCCTTTTCTCAGATACTTACATTCAAGTTGATGATATTTTTCATCTTTCGAAAACAAAAGTTACTACCGTTTTTATTGGCAAGGAAGTAATAAATCTTTCAGTAATAATTAAAGATTCATATTTAAAAAGAAATTTTGGATTTTCTAAAACGCTTGAAAACGCAACTTCGTTGCTTATTCAAATGATTTATGATAATCTGAACGAAAGCAAGGATAATTTAATTATTAAAGATGTAAGAAACTTTTTGATAGACAATATATCGAATTCTTCAATCGACATGACTGTATTAACTAATAAATTTGGATACAATAAAGATTATTTAAGAAAACTTTTTATGAAGGAATATGGCGAATCGCCTTTAGAGTATTTGAATATGCTGAGAATTTCACAAGCAAAGGATCTTCTCAAAAAAATGAAAATTTATTCGATTGGTGAGGTTTCAACTCTATGCGGTTTTAATGATCCGTTATATTTTTCGAGAGTTTTCAAGAAAAAAACAGGTCATTCCCCAAAAGAATACAGAAAAATAAAGGAGATGCAAATTTGATGCATCTCCTTATATTTTATACTTTAAATTTTTTCCATTTTTTACTTAAAGTTAAACAAATAATTACGCCACCAAATGCAATAACAGCCCAAAGAGAAATTGTTGATTCCCATCCAAAAGTTTCTGAAAAAACCGCTAAACCATAGGTTGAAATCGCACTTCCGACATAGGTACAGGAATTTAAAATTCCTGAAACCAAAGAAACCTTGCCGTATCTCTTAAAGTGTTCTGGCAACATACATATAAGCATAAGATTAACACCATGCATAGCTCCGGTAAGAACTGTTGAAAGCAAAACGGATAAAACAGCATTATTTTTAGCAAAAATTGATAACACCAAGGCGCTCAAAAAGCCAATTCCAAATATTATTCCTGAAAGTGTTAATTCGTTCTTGATCATTTTTTTATAAACAATATGAACAACTTGAAAGCATAATATAGAAAAAATCGGAAGCAAAACACCGGATAGAATTGAAATTGAGCTACTAAGATTAAATGTTTCGGAAATATATGTAGGCATCCAGGTTGTAACACCATCTCGAAGAGCGCCTTGAAGAACGATTGCAACCATAATAGCAACAAATAACAATGTAAAAAAGTTTTTATTGTTAGACATATGCTTATTCTCAGAGGTATCGATATTTTCAGCAGAAATTAACGGGCATGTCTTTAGCCATATTATATTCATAATTATTGCCATTCCTGCGCTTATAAAAAAGACGAATCTCCATTCGGAAAAACTTATTATTATTGGCGCCAAAAGATAGACAATTATTGTTCCGAACGAGCTACCCCATGAAACTTTAACACACGCGCCCGAATAAACCTCTGGGGTGAATAGAAAGGTCATAAGTCTTACGATAGGAGGCCACATGAAGGCCTGAGCAAAGCCATTAATCCCCCAAACGATTGATATTATCACAAAGCTTTCGCAAAAAGGTAAAACTAAATTCATTAACGCAGTTACAAAAAGTCCAATGCTGATAAGAAACTTAGGTTGATATTTATCACCTAAAAAACCACTGATAATCTGCCCTGCTCCATAAGTTATAGCGCTCGCCGTAAGTGCTAAAGAGGCGTTTGATTTTAAAATCCCTTCGGCGTTTACAATCTCTGTAATAACCGCACCATAATTGATTCTTGTTATATAGCTAATCATATAAACCGTCATAAATAAAAAAACATAATTATTTATTCGGTTTTTTGACATTATTTGCATCGTTAAGACCTCTTTTGAAATTTAAAACTGCCGATGATTTATCGGCAGTTTTGTTTTTAAATTTTAACAATTCCGAAAGCATCGAGAATTGAAGAAGCGAGGATTGCCAATAAGCAAATGGGAGCTACGTATTTAATTATTACAGTAAAGAGATTCTTTAGTTTGAACGCTCCCGTAATTTCAACTTCTTCTACGATTGTTTTGGGTTTAACGATAAAGCCAACAAAGACGCAGGTAAATATTGCAACAATGGGCATGAGTATGCTGTTGCTTGTAAAGTCGAAGAAATCAAGAAAGGCCATTCCTCCAATAGTATAAGAGCTCCAAGCACCATTTCCAAGCGAAGAAGGAACACCGAGAAGAATGCAGATTCCAATAACTATAACACAAGCCAACTTTCTACCGACCTTAAACTTATCTTGAATGATAGAAACGATGGTTTCCATGAGAGATATTGAAGATGTAAGCGCAGCAAAGAGAACAAGGAGGAAGAAAATAGCTCCGATTATCTGTCCGCCTGCCATGCTATCGAATACTTTAGGTAATGTATCAAACATAAGACCAGGGCCCTTATTTAAAGCACTTTGATCTCCGCCCGAGAAAACAAAAACAGCAGGAACGATCATAAGGCCCGCCAAGAAAGCAATACCTGTATCAAAGATTTCAATGCTATGTACGGATGACTCTATCTTAACGTCCTTTTTCATATAAGAGCCATAGGTTATCATAATTCCCATTGCAAGCGACATTGAATAGAAAAGCTGGCCTAAAGCCGCAACAACTGTCATAATCGAGAAATTGCTAAAATTAGGAACTATATAGTAATAAACACCCTCCATTGCACCCGGAGAGAACATAACGTATCCGGCAATAATGATAGTTAAAACAACTAGGACGGGCATCATTATTTTACTTACCTTCTCAATTCCCTTTTCAACTCCAAAAAGAACGACCAAAGCTGTTAAGCCTAAATAAATTGCGAAGAAAATAAGAGGCTGCTCAACGTTAGAAATAAAATTACCAAAATAACTTACCTTGTTAGAGGCAGCAATGTGACCGTCACCTAATGCATATACCGTTAAATATTTAGTAACCCATCCACCGATAACACAGTAATAAGGCAAAATAATAATCGGTACGATTGCGGCAAGATAACCAACAAAGCTAAATCTCTTATCTAACTTTTTGAAAGCGCCGATTGCGCTGAGGCCGGTCTTTCTTCCAAGCGAAATTTCAGCCACCATAAGAGTAAAACCGAAGGTTAAAGCCAAAATAAGATAGGTAAGCAAAAACATGCCACCGCCATATTTAGCTGCTAAATATGGAAAACGCCAGATATTGCCAAGGCCGACAGCAGAACCTGCAGCGGCAAGAATAAAGCCGAGTTTTCCGGAAAAACTACTTCTTTTCTGTTCCAAAGGGATCCCTCCAAAAATTAATACATATATTATCGCATATTATCGAAGTAAATGCAAGAAAAATTACAAAAAACAACTAATTATTCATCATATTTATTTAAGTCGGCAAACATTTGAGTCATTGTAGGGTTGTTTCGTGTAAGTTTTTTAATTGTCAAATCCTCAGCTTTATTATTTGCAAGACGCAAATTATTTTCAGAAGATAGCAACGCTTCTTTTGTTTTTTGAAGATGATCAATAGTTTTATCAATTTCATCAATAGCTTTTTTAAACTTATCACTTGCCCTTTGATAATTTAGAGCAAATTTTTCTTTGAACTCATTCATGTTTTCTTCGAAATGAGTTATATCGATATTCTGATTTCTAACTAATTGCAGCTCTTCTTTATATTTCAGCGAGTTCAAAGCTGCGTTTCTGAGCAAAGAAATTATAGGTATAAAAAACTGAGGACGAACAACATACATTTTTTCATATCTATGAGATACGTCAACAATTCCGGTATTATAAAGTTCGCTATCAGCCTCAAGCATAGATACTAAAACAGCATATTCGCAATTTTTTTCTCTTCTGTCTTTATCAAGCTCTTTAAAAAAATCTTCATTTTTATGTTTAGTTGAGGTTGTATCCATTTCGTTCTTCATTTCAAACATAATAGATATAAATTCAACACCGTTTGCAGATTCGCGGAAAATAAAATCACCTTTGCTGCCTGTTCTAGAGTCATTATCTTTTTCAAAAATAGCATTTGGGAAAGCGGTTGCTCTTAATTGATTGAAGGTAATTTCGCAATGCTGCTCTAAACTTTCACCAATCATTTTTGTCGAAAGACGAGATTTAAAATCTTTATAATAATCAATTTGCTCATCCTTCATTTTGATTTCGTTTTCGTATTTTTCTTTGAGATTTCTTTCGCTTAACTCTTGTTCCTTTTGGGCTAAATTAAGTTTATTGTTAAGCTCCAATATTTGTGCTTCCCGCTTTTGTAAAGCAATTTTCACAGCAAGATCGGACTGCGCCTTTAATGCTTCCATTTCGCCTTTTAGTTTTTCTATCTCAACTTCTTTTTGCGATATTGTCTTATTTTTATCAGAAAGTTCCTTTTCTTTCTCTGTATTCTTTTGAGCAATCGCTATTGCAACAGCGTTTTGTTTTTCGTTTTCAAGAGCACTTTCACGAAGACTGATTTCTTTTTCAAACTCCTTATCTCTAACCTGCTTCAAAATCGCAGTATAACCCGATTCATCAACTTGAAATACCTCTCCGCATTTCGGACATTTAATCTCTTGCATAAAAATATTCACCTCAAAATTTCTATTAAACAAAATAAGTATATCACAAACAGTTAAAATATTCAATAATTATTAAATTCATTTAAAGTGTTTATTAAATAAATCCTAAAAAAAGCAAATTCGTCCCACATAAGGAACGGATTTGCTTTTTTTATTGTTTTGAATTTTTAATCAAATGAAATATACTTATTTTGCAAAAAAATCAATGTTTTATTATATTGCAACGAACTGTTATACGATTACTACCGCCCAATGTACAAGTATATAACGAAAGATCAAACCCGCTGGTAATCATTTCTTCGGTTGCATTTTGAGGCAATGTTTCTATAAGCACAACCTCATAGAAATAAGATGCACCGCTTACGTCTTGAAATAAAACTGAGTCACCTGCTTGCAATTTCGATAATCTTCCGAAATGAGAATTATAGTTATGAGCGGCAATAACAAAATCTTTTTCGCGATATGAGCCGTAATAAAGACAAGGGGCTTTTTTTAGCTTTGAATAGCTCCAATCCTTTAAAACAGGCATCTCTAAATCTAAAGCTGGGATAGAAAGAATTCCGATGCAATCATAATCTTCAATTTCAACAAAAGTCATTTCAGATTTGTCAAAATTAGTCTGATTCTTATCTATTATGCTTTTTACTTTCTGAAGAATATCTTGAGAAGCTTCCTCGGCTTTTTCATCCGCCAGATGATTATTTATTATAATTCCAACAGAATTCAGTATAAAAAGGATACCAAGAAATATGCAAAGGATGGCAATATATTTACGCATTTGTTTTCCTCTTTTTTTTGCATAAAAGCCAGAGTCCGATTAAGATTAAAAGCATACCACTAATGGCAAAAACAGGAATTGGCCACATTAACTGCCCTGTTTGTATTAAGGTTGAGGTATTTGTAACAGTAAAAACACTATTTTTTTGTTTATAAGTTGCGGTGAATCCTTTTGGCACATTAATCTCTTTTATAGTGTAAGCATCACTTTGCGGCATATTTTTATAAGTTATTTGCCAATTGTTTTCTTTGCTGAGCTTCGCAGTTTTAACAACTTTTCCATCATTCAATAACTGAACGGTAACACTTTCGGTTACAGCAGTTGCTTTGTTAGTGTTCCATTCTTTTTTTATGGTAATAGTGGATAATTTTGCAATCTCTGTTTTGGGCGAAGCATTAACATCATATACATAATTTCCATTATTATTTTGTGGCAAAGTTACAAGGAAGGATTTGCAAGGTGTAAAACCATCCACAAAATTTGTCTGTTTAACAAAATAGAGCCCTAAAGGAAGGTCTATACACTGAGCACTGCCGTCGAAACTTGTTGTAATTTTTGTTGAAGATATGTTATGTTGCAATACAAATTCATCAAGTTTCGTTACAATCGATTTATCGTCGAGCGATATGTTTATCTCTTCAAATTGATCCGCGTAGTTATAGATAAAATTACCTTCTGAATTAAGTTCTACAGATGCGATATGATAATTACATTAACTCTTACAAATCTCTTACAAGCTATTTGACTTTTTACGCCTTTTTAAAAATTTTCTGTTAAAATAGCTTGTTTTGCTTTATCCAAAATACCTTGAATGTCGGCGCCAAAAACATCCAGTCCTTCTGCAGTAAAAGCTTTAACGTTTTTTATGCCGAAAAAGTTTTGAGAAATTGATTTTACATAAGAAAAACCAAAATCGTTATTACCAATAAAGCCACCTGACGTGGTTACATAATACAGCGCTTTAGCTTTGCACAAACCCTGAGGTATTCCCTCTTGCGAATATTTGAAAGTAATACCATAAACAGCAATGTTTTCTAAATAAGTCTTTAAGATAGCGGGAAACATCAAATCCCAATACGGGGCAGCTATAACAATAATATCTGCTGATGAAAATTGCTTTGCAAAATCAAAACTCGGATCGGTAAAATCGTTATTT